>DATMXT010000303.1:0-4072 GCA_035561375.1 Terriglobales bacterium
ACCTCGCCAGCCGCTTAAGCATCACGCTGCCGACGACGACGGTGGCCGTCAAAAAGCTCGAGAAAAAGGGGTTTGTCACCAAAGCGCCCTCCTCTTTCGACGGGCGGAGCTTCGTCGTCTCGCTGACCGACCTCGGAAAGCGGGTCGACCGGGCCCACTCGCTGTTCCATCAGCGGATGGTGAAATCCATCAGCAGGGAGTTTGACGAGGGTCAGCAGGAGGTTTTGATTACGGCCATTGAGAAGCTCAATACTTTCTTTAAAGAAAAGGCGGGGATGTAATGGGACTCAAAATCATCGCGACGGGGTCGGCCGTTCCGAAAAGAGCGGTCACCAACGAGGACCTCTCCAAGCTGCTTGACACGAGCGACGAGTGGATTGTCTCGCGCACCGGCATCAAAAGCCGCTTTATCTCGACCGGCGAGACCATGACCGACCTCGCGGCAGCCGCCGCCGGCATTGCGCTGGGCCGGGCGGGGCTATCCGTTGCCGACATGGACTGCATCATCTGCGCCACCATGGGCGGGGACTACCACTTTCCGTCGCTGGCCTGCTGCGTCGGCGAGCGCATGGGGGCCCATTGTCCCGCCTTCGACGTCAACGCGGCCTGCTCGGGGTTTATTTACGCGCTCGATGTCGCCGACGGATATTTCGCGCGGGGCAAGGCCAAAAACATCCTGCTCATCTGCGCCGAAATGATGTCGAAACTGGTCGACTGGAACGACCGGGCCTCCTGTGTGCTCTTTGCCGACGGCGCCGCCGCCTGCGTGCTCACTGAGGGGGACGCGCTCAAATACCTGCGCCTGACGGCCTCCGGAAACGTGAAGGCCCTGAATGCGCCGGCCGGCACCGGCAACAACCCGTTTCGGGAAAACCGCGCGTCCGGCTTCACCCATATGGAGGGGCAGGACGTCTATAAATACGCCGTTTCGGTCGCCGAAGAGGAGAGCAAAAAAGCGCTCGACGCGCTCCAAATGACAGTCGACGACATCGACTATTTCCTGCTGCACCAGGCCAACAAGCGCATCATCGACACAGCCCGTGTCCGCATGAAGCAGCCGGAGGAGAAGTTCCCTGTCAATATCGACCGCTACGGCAACACCTCGGCGGCCACGCTGCCGATTCTCTTAAACGAAATGCTCGAGGCGGGGAAAATTCAAAAAGGCGCAAAGCTGCTGTTCTCGGCCTTTGGGGCCGGGCTCACCTCCGGCACCTGCGTGATGATATGGGAATAACCCATTCATATAATTAAAATTTTTTGGAGGAAACCACCGTGCTTGAAACAATTGCAGCCGTCATAAAGGAATTCAAAGCGGACCCGGAGCTCGCCGTCACCGAGGCCACCACATTCGCGGCGCTGGAGCTCGACTCCCTCGAAATCGTGGAGCTGGTCATGAAGCTCGAAGAGCAGCTCGGCGTCTCCATTGAAGTGGGCCCGGAGATCAAATCGGTCGGCGACCTGATCAAGACCATCGAAAACGCACAATAAGAGGTGTCCTGTGATACATTCACCGGTATGTGAGCTGCTCGGAATAGCGTATCCGATTTTTCAGGGCGGTATGGCCTGGGTCGCCGACGCCCGCCTTGCGGCGGCCGTGTCCGAGGCCGGCGGCCTTGGCATCATCGCGGCCGGAAACGCCCCGGCCGGCTATGTGCGCGAGCAGATTGAGAAGGCAAAGGCCCTGACCCGTAAGCCGTTCGGCGTCAACGTCATGCTGCTCAGCCCCTACGCCGACGAGGTGGTGAAGGTGGTCGCCGAGGAAAAAGTGGCCGTCGTCACCACGGGGGCCGGCAACCCGGTCAAACATATTCCGCTCTGGCGCGAGGCCGGCAGCAAGGTCATCCCAGTTGTGCCCTCCTGCGGGGTGGCAAAGCTGGTGGAGCGCGCGGGGGCCAACGCCGTCATTGCGGAGGGCGGAGAGTCGGGCGGACATATCGGCGAGCTCACGACCATGGCCCTCCTGCCTCAAGTCGCCGACGCCGTCTCCATCCCGGTCATTGCGGCCGGCGGCATCGGCGACGGGCGGGGCGTGGCCGCCGCTTTCATGCTGGGGGCCAGTGGCGTCCAGGTCGGAACCCGTTTCCTGACGGCCGTGGAGTGCAGCATCCATCAAAACTATAAGGACCGGGTGCTGCGGGCCAAAGACATCGACACGATCGCCACCGGCCGAAGGCTCGGCCACCCGGTCCGCTCGCTCAAAACCGCCCTTTCAAGGGAGTTTCTGGCAAAGGAGTACGACAGCAGCGTGACGAACGAGGAGCTGGAGAAGTTTGGCGCCGGCGCCCTGCGGCGCGCCGTCGTCGACGGGGATGAGAAAACCGGCTGCTTCATGGCCGGGCAGATCGCGGGCCTTGTGAAAAAAGAGCAGACCTGCAAAGAAATTATTGAGGAGATGTTCGGCGAGGCCGAGACGCTCCTTTGCGGTGCGGCAACATGGGTAAGATAGCCTTCGTCTTTGCCGGGCAGGGCGCGCAGCAAGTCGGCATGGGCCGGGATTTGTACGAGACATACCCTGCCGCAAAGGCCGTGATGGACCTGCTGCCGCAGCAGTTGCGGGACGTCATGTTTGACGGCCCCGCGCAGGAGCTGAGCAAAACCGTCAACACCCAGCCCTGTCTTTTCGCGATGGACCTCGCCTGCGCAAAGCTCTTGAATGAGAACGGGGTTTTCGCCGACGCCGTCGCCGGCTTTTCCTTAGGCGAAATCCCGGCCCTCGCCTACAGCGGCGTCATGACAGAGAGCGACGCATTTGACTTTGTCTGTCTGCGCGCGAGGGCCATGCAGGCCTGCGGGGAGAAAAACAAGGGCGCCATGTTCGCCGTTTTAAGGCTGCCGGCGGGGGAGGTCAAAGCGGTCTGCAAAAGCCTCCAAAACGCCTATCCGGCCAACTACAACTGTCCGGGCCAGACCGTCGCCGCCTGCGGCGAAGAAGTCGCCACCGCCCTTGTCGCCGCAGTCGCTGCGGCCGGCGGCAAAGCGATCCCGCTTGCCGTCAGCGGCGCTTTCCACAGCCCACTCATGATGCAGGCAGGCGCCGAGATCGAGGCGTATCTCGCAGGCAAAGCCTTTGGCCAAATGCGAATTCCCCTCTATTCAAATGTGACGGGCGAGCTTTACGAGAGTCCCAAAACGCTGCTCACCTTACAGGTGACAAGTCCCGTACTATGGCAAACGACCATCGAACACATGGTTGCGGACGGCGTCGACACCTTCATTGAGGTCGGCCCCGGCAAAACCCTCTCGGGGCTCATTCAAAAAATCAACGGGGATGTCCGCACCCTGAATGTCTGCGACCTGACCTCGCTTCAAAACACGCTCACGGAGGTGCGAAATGCTTAAAGGAAAAACCGCAGTGGTCACCGGGGCCTCCAGGGGCATCGGCAGGGTCATTGCGCTGAAATTTGCCGAAAACGGCGCCGACGTCGCCATTTTGTACGGCGGAAACGAGGCGGCCGCCATGGAAGTTGCCGCGGCCGCCTTCGAATACGGTGTAAAGGCCATTCCCTATCAGTGCGACGTCTCGGATTTTGCGGGGGCGAAGGCCGTCTGCGAGCAGATTGTCTCGGACTTTGGCAAGGTCGACATCCTCGTCAACAACGCGGGCATCACGAAGGACGCCGCCCTTTTGCACATGAAGGAGGACGACTTCGACCGGGTTATAGAAGTCAACCTCAAGGGCGCTTTCAATTTTCTCAAGTTTTTGTCGCGGCACATTTTGAAATCGCCGGCCGGCAGAATCATCAACATCTCCTCGGTCAGCGGCCTTACGGGCAACGCCGGCCAGCTCAACTATTCAGCCGCAAAGGCGGGCCTCATCGGGCTGACCAAGACGGCCGCAAAGGAGCTTGCGGGTAGAAATGTCACCTGCAACGCCATTGCGCCCGGGTTTATTGAAACCGACATGACGGCCGACCTGCCGCAGGCCGTCAAAGACCGGTATACGGCGGCGATCCCGCTCAAACGGATGGGCAAAGCCGAGGACGTCGCATCGCTGGCGCTGTTTTTGGCGTCAAATGAGTCCGCCTACATCACCGGAGAGGTCATCCGGGTTGACGGCGGCATGTGCATGTAG
>DATMXT010000304.1:0-3337 GCA_035561375.1 Terriglobales bacterium
TTCTGTGAGAAAAGCTGGCTGCTCTTAATGGAGGACACACATGGAAGACAAAAAGAACCAATACGCGATCGCATCGGTGGAAAACGCTTTCACCCTGCTTGAGCGCATCGTCAAAAGTCGGGCCGAGGTCAGCGCGATCGAGCTGTACGCGCTCACCGGAATCCCCAAAGCCACGATACACAAGGAGCTGCAGACCCTCTGTCTGCTGGGGTATATTGAGCAAAACCCAAAAACAAACCGCTATTATACGACGATGAAAATCCTCCAGCTGGGCTATTACTGCATCAACCGCCGGGGCTTTTTCGACCAATATCACCCCTACGTCAAGCTGTATATGAAGAAGTTCGGCTGCCCGGTCTCGCTGAGCATTTATTCCGGCGAAAAGAGCATCACGGTGTTCGCCACAACCAACAACGAACGGCTGGAAAACGTAAATATGACCGGAAAAACACTTCCAATCTACCTGACGGCTTCAGGGCGGCTGCTGCTCGCCTCCATGGACGACGCACGCGCAAGACTGCTGCTGGAGAATATGCCCCTGATTCCGGAAACGGAGTACACAATCTGCGATGTGGACCTGCTGATGCAGGAGATTGGGAAAGCGCGGCGCGGCGGCTATTGCAAGCTGTCGCAGGAGATATCCTACGGCTTCGACATGTATGCCTTCCCCCTCAGGGATACCGTCGGCGGCCTGATCGGAAGCATGACGCTGGTGCTGCGCACCGATGCCGCCGAACAGGTCATGCAGCCGGACGTGATTGCGGGAATTCAGGAAATGCTGGACAAGGTGCGCCTGAGCAGCGATTGAGCGATCATTTTGAACCATCGGCAGTGCCGGAATCACCCCAAAAATAAGAAAACAGCCATAAAGCCGGCCCGACCGGTCGGGCCGGCTTTATGGCAGAAAAAACCATTCGTCAAACGAATGGTTTTTTCTTCATATCCGGTTTTCTCAAGGGACAGGCGGCGGCTCTCTGCCGTTTCCCCTGCCCTTTTTATTTTATTTTGCCCCCACGACCGCGACGGCGCAGGCCACAGTGGCCCCGACCATGGGGTTGTTGCCCATTCCGATGAACCCCATCATGTCGACGTGGGCCGGCACCGACGAGGAGCCGGCAAACTGGGCGTCGCCGTGCATGCGGCCCATCGAGTCGGTCAGGCCGTAGGAGGCGGGGCCGGCCGCCACGTTGTCCGGGTGCAGCGTGCGCCCGGTGCCGCCGCCCGACGCGACCGAGAAATACGGCTTGCCGTTTTCGGTCGCCCATTTTTTATAGGTGCCGGCCACCAGGTGCTGGAACCGGACCGGATTCGTGGAGTTGCCGGTGATGGAGATGTCGACCGCCTCGTGCTGCATGACGGCGACCCCCTCCCGCACGTCGTCAGCCCCGTAGCATCGGATGGCCGACCGCTCGCCCTTGGAGAAGACCTTCTCCCCCGCGATGACAAGCTCGCCCGTGGCGTAGTCGAGCTTTGTCCTGACGTAGGTGAAGCCGTTGACGCGGGAGATGATATAGGCGGCGTCCTTGCCAAGCCCGTTTAAAATGACCCGCAAGGGGGTCGTCCGCGCCTTGTTTGCGGCTCTGGCAATGCCGATGGCCCCTTCGGCGGCGGCAAAGGACTCGTGCCCCGCCAGAAAGCAAAAGCAGCCCACCTCGTCCCGCAGCAGCCTTGCCGCGAGATTGCCGTGTCCAAGACCCACCTTGCGCTCATCCGCCACCGAGCCCGGGATGCAAAAAGCCTGAAGCCCCTCGCCGATGAGGGTGGCGGCTTCGGCCGCCGTCTTGGCCCCATACTTTATGGCGATGGCGCAGCCCAGCACATAGGCCCAGCCGGCGTTGTCGAACGCGATGGGCTGGACCGACTTGACGATGGCCAGGGGGTCGACTCCCCTTGCCGCGCAGATGTCGCGGCACTGCTCGAGCAAGGAAAAACCGTAGTGAGAAAGGGCGGCGGCGATGGTCTCTTGCCGGCGCTCATATCCTTCAAACCTGACCATGTCCTACTCCTTTCTCGGGTCGATGACCCGGGCCGCCTCGTCGTACCGGCCGTAGGTGCCGACGTTCTTTTCAAAGGCCTCGGCCGGCGGCACGCCGTCCCGGATGGCCGCCATCATTTTGCCAAGGTGGACAAACTTGTAGCCGATCACCTCGTCCGCCTCGTCAAGCGCCATGGACAACACATACCCCTCGGCCATCTCAAGGTATCTGGGGCCGGTGCGGCGGCTGCCGAACATGGTGGCCGTCTGGGAGCGCAGGCCCTTGCCGAGGTCCTCAAGCGAGGCGCCGACCGGCAGACCGCCGTCGGAAAAGGCGGTCTGGGTGCGCCCGTAGACCAGCTGTTTAAAAATTTCCCGCATTGCGACGTTGATGGCGTCGCAGACAAGGTCGGTGTTGAGCGCCTCAAGCAGCGTTTTGCCCTGCAAAATCTCGACGGCCATGGCGGCCGAATGGGTCATGCCGGAGCAGCCGGTGGTCTCGAGCAGCGCTTCCTCTATGATTCCGTTTTTGACGTTGAGCGTCATTTTGCAGGTACCCTGCTGCGGCGCGCACCCGCCGACCCCGTGCGACAGGCCGGACACGTCGCCGATCTGTCTGACGGCGACCCACTTGCCCTCTTCCGGAATGGGGGCGGGCCCGTGGTCGCAGCCCTTCGCGACAGCGCACATGCGCTCCACTTCATGCGTATAGTCCATAAAAAACCTCCAATGTTCATGAAAAAAGGGCGGGGATTATCCCCGTCCTTTATGATACCAAAAAAACATGGCTCCTACAAGCGCCAACTGTAAAAACAGGATGGCAGGTAGTCCCAGTGTGAACGACCGGTGCCTCGTCTTGTGGTGAAAAAGCCTCATGCCGGCGATGGCGCCCGGCGTCCCGCCGAGAGCGGCAAGTAAAAACAGCGCCTTTTCGGGAATTCTCCGCCTGCCGGCCTTGGCGAGCAGCTTGTCGATGCCAAACGCCGCGAAAGCCGCGGCGTTGAGGGTAAGCAGAATCCACTGCCAGGTTTTCATTTTCCGGCGCCGGAGGCAAACTCTCCGAGCAGCTCGGACAGCTCGGCCATTTTCTTGACGTTGATGGAGTAATAGACCTGCGCGCCCGACTTGCGGGTCTTGACAATCGAGGCCAGCGCCAGCACCTTCATGTGATGGGAGAGCGTGGGCTGGGAGATTTCAAGCTGCTCAAGAAGTTCTATTGCACACATTTCCCTTTCGGAAAGCATGTTGATAATCTTGATCCGGTTTCCGTCGGCAATGGCTTTGAATGCGTCGACCGAACGAAGGCAGCGGGTCTCCGTCTCGGTAATCGTGACGTTGTTATGTCCCATATTCTATACCCTG
>DATMXT010000305.1:0-3898 GCA_035561375.1 Terriglobales bacterium
ACCTGAGCCTAAGTATATGCTATTATGTATATACCTCGACTCGGGTCTTTTTTTTTGTGCCCGAAAGAGGAAGAAAACTACCTTCGCAGGTTTTTGCGAGGAAGAGTGTTTCGATAACAGGAGGTATCAAATGAGAGTAAAAATTACTTTAGCGTGCACCGAGTGCAAACAGCGAAACTACGACACGATGAAGAACAAGAAGAACACCCCCGACAGGATTGAGCTAAAAAAGTACTGCCGGTTCTGTAAGAAGCACACGGTCCACAAGGAGACCAAGTAGTGCCGATGAGGAGGTAAAAAATGGCTGAGAACACTGCGCCCGCGACGCCCTCGGCGTCGCCCAAGAAGAGCAAACCGTCGAGACCCAACATTTTTGCCCGCTTTGGCAAGTACCTGAAGGATACAAAGAGTGAAGTTAAAAAGGTCGTCTGGCCGACAAAATCCCAGATTATCAACAACTCGCTTGTTGTCATCGTCATGATTGTCCTCGTCGGCGCATTTATTGCGCTGATTGACGCCATCTTCACTTACGGACTCGGCCTGCTCTTGGGCCTTGCCGTATAGAGAAGGAGTTTAGGGTATGTCTGAAAACGCCAAGTGGTACGTGGTACACACCTATTCCGGGTATGAGAATAAAGTGATGACCAACCTTGAAAAGACGGTGGAAAACCGGAAGCTGCACGACCTCATTCAGGATGTGCGGGTTCCGACCGAGACCGTCACCGAAATCAAGGACAACGAGACCAGAGAAGTCAAACGCAAACTTTTTCCGGGCTATGTCCTTGTCAAAATGGTCATGACTGACGAGAGCTGGTACGTCGTGCGGAATATCCGCGGAGTGACGGGCTTTGTGGGCCCCTCCTCGAAGCCGGTTCCGCTCTCCCCGGAAGAAGTGGCGAAACTTGACGTCGGCTCCCACTCCATTGAGGTCAGTTACAAGGTCGGCGACGTCGTTCGCATCAATGACGGCCCCTTGAGCGGTTACCTTGGCCAGGTTGAGGCAATTGAAACCGAAAACAATCTTGTTCGTGTCGTTGTGTCCATGTTCGGACGTGAGACCCCGATTGAGCTCACGCTCAGTCAGGTCGACGCCCAGTAGTTTTGATGTTTATTAGGAGGTGCCAATTATGGCTCAAAAAGTTGTTGGATATGTAAAACTTCAGATTCCGGGCGGAAAGGCGACTCCCGCACCGCCCGTCGGCCCGGCGCTTGGTCAGCACGGCGTCAATATTATGGCTTTCACCAAGGAGTTCAACGAGCGCACGAAAAACGATGTGGGCTACATCATCCCCGTCGTCATCACGGTCTACGCCGACCGCTCCTTCTCCTTTATCACAAAGACTCCGCCGGCGGCAGTTCTCATTAAAAAGGCCGTCAACATCGAGAGCGGTTCCGGAGAGCCCAACAAGACCAAGGTTGCGACCATCACCAAGGAGCAGCTCCGGAAAATCGCCGAAACCAAAATGCCCGATTTGAACGCCGCCTCCGTCGAGGCTGCCATGAGCATGATCGCCGGAACAGCCCGCAGCATGGGCGTCACGGTTACGGAGTAATCCCAAAGTCAGTGGGAGGGTAAGACCCGTCACCACATACAGGAGGAATCATTGTGAAAAGAGGAAAAAAGTACCAGGACAGCGCTAAGCTGTATGATAAACTGTCGCTGCTCGACCCGTCCGAAGCGCTGGGGCTCGCCGTCTCCACGGCCAAGGCCAAGTTCGATGAGACCATTGAAGTCCATGTGAAGCTGGGCGTCGACTCCCGCCACGCCGACCAGCAGGTCCGCGGCGCCGTCGTGCTGCCGCACGGCACCGGCAAAAAGGTCCGGGTCCTTGTCTTTGCCAAGGCCGAGAAGCTCGACGAGGCCGAGAAGGCCGGCGCCGAGTACTTCGGCGGCGAGGACATGGTGGCCAAAATCACCGGCGAGAACTGGTTTGATTTCGACGTCGTCATCGCGACCCCCGACATGATGGGCGTCGTAGGACGGCTTGGCAAGGTGCTGGGCCCCAAGGGCCTCATGCCCAACCCCAAGGCCGGCACCGTGACCATGGACGTCGCCCGCGCCGTAAATGAGGCCAAGGCCGGTAAGATTGAGTACCGCCTTGACAAGACCAACATCATCCACTGCCCGATCGGCAAGGCGTCTTTCGGCGAAGAGAAGCTGGCCGACAACTTTGCGACGCTGCTCGGCGCCATTGTCAAGGCAAAGCCGGCGGCCGCCAAGGGCCAGTATATCAAGAGCTGCGTCATCGCTTCGACGATGGGCCCCGGAATCCGCATCAATCCGGCCAAGGTCGTAGATTAATAAGACGAAGGCTCCCGGCTTACCGGGAGCCTTTTTTTATATCGCCCAAGGGGTTTTTGTTCATTGCGTCCCGAACCCCCTCGTTTGAGACGTGGGTGTAAATCTGGGTCGTGTTGAGCTGCTCGTGGCCGAGCACCTCTTTCAAAGTGCGCACGTCGACTCCCTCCTGGAACATCAGGGTGGCGGCCGTGTGGCGGAGCTTGTGGGTGGAATACCCTCTGTCGCCAAGGCCCGCCTGCGACAGGTGCTTTTCCACCAGCTTCTGGACCGCGCTGCGGCCGATGCGCCGGTTTTGACCGCTCAAAAAGAGCGCATTGCGGCTTTGGGCCTCGACGCCGTCGACCGGCCGGACTTTTAAATACGCCTTGACCGCGTCCATACAGGCGGGGTTTAAGTAAATGATGCGCTCCTTGTCGCCCTTGCCCTTGATTTTTGCGCTGCCGCCGGTAAAATCAATGTCGGTGATGTTCATGCCGACAAGCTCCGCAAGGCGCATGCCGCAGTTTAAAAATAGGGTCAGAATTGCGTAGTCCCGCACGCGGTTGCGCCCGCCAATGCCGTCAAGCAGGTCCTGTGCCTCCTCCAAAGTCAGATGGACCGGCAGCGCGGCCCGGATTTTGGGCGCTTCGAGGGCTGCGGTCGGGTTTTCGTCAATCAGGTGCATGCGGGTCGACATGTAGCCGAAATAAGACTTGAGGGTTGAGACCTTGCGGGCTCTCGTCGTGTTGACGTCGTCTTTTGCGCGGGCGAGATAATTGAGAAATTCATAGATGTCGGAGAGGGTCACCGACTTGACAAAGTCGAGGCCGAGCTTCGAGATGTCGATTTCGTCTATCGCGGCGGAGGAGGGGACAAGCCCCCGTGAGCGCATGACAAAGCGGAAGAACATGCGCAGGTCAAGGCCGTATTCGTCAACCGTGAGCCCGGAGCGGCCCTTGATGGTCTCCATATAGGTCAGAAAGTTTTGAATGACGAGGGGGTAAACGCGGTCCATGGAGCAGCCGTCCTTTCTCAAAATGCAAAGCCCGGCAGGGGAGCTGACGGTCTTTGCGGCAGATGGCGCCGTTGTCGGCATTTCGTTTGAGCTGTCGGAGTCGTACCGGCGCATGCTGCGATATGTCAGGCGTTATTACGGCGAGCCTGTGTTGGCGGAAAATCCGGTGCTGTTGCAGGCCGAGAGCGAGGTTTGTGAATATTTTGACAAAAAGAGAAGGGGATTCACCGTCCCGATTGCCTACAAGGGGACTGCGTTTCAGCATAGGGTGTGGGAGACGCTGTACGCGGTGCCGTTTGGAGAAGTTCTGACCTATGGTGAGCTTGCGAGACGTTCAGGCGCGCCGGATGCGCCGCGGGCTGTGGGCGCAGCCTGCGGCGCCAATCCAATAGCGCTCATCATCCCGTGCCACAGAGCCGTAGGCGCCGACGGGAGCCTCACAAAGTTCGGCGGAGGACTCGCTGCCAAAGGGGCACTGCTGCGGCTTGAGGGACACGCGGTGGACGACAGGCAATACAAAATTCTGTAATTTTCGGACCATCCTGAGAAATGGACTAAACAAATCTGCTGTGCAGCTGAGCCTGTGGGGGCTAAACAAAGAC
>DATMXT010000306.1:0-6443 GCA_035561375.1 Terriglobales bacterium
GCCGTTCCACTTTCTTTTTGGACAAAATGTCAGTTGACATGCCCTGCCGGACGAACGTATAATATTCAGTACATGTAATAAATATTAATCTCGGAGGTACATATGACACTTGCAGCTATGAAAGAGGCGGTCTCGGCCGCGGTTGACGCCGCGAGCGATAAACTGACGGCCGTCGCGGATGAAATCTGGGCAAATCCCGAAGTCGGATTTAAGGAATATCAGGCTTATAAGCTGCTGACAGGCTGGGCAAAGGAGCTCGGCTTTGAAGTCGAAGCGGGTTACGGCGGTGCAGAGACCGCGTTTATTGCCAAAAAGAAACTGGGCGCGGGCGGGCCTATGGTCGGCCTCATGTGCGAGTACGACTGCGTTGAGGGCATCGGCCACGCCTGTGGGCACCACATGCAGCCGCCGGTCAGCTTTGGCGCCGCCATCGCCCTTATGAGCCTGCCCGAGCCCCCCGACTGCGTCTTGGCCATTGTCGGCACGCCGGCCGAGGAGAACCTCGAGGGCGGTAAAAACGTCATGTACAAGAACGGCGCTTTCAGAGAGCTCGACTTTGTCATCGGCTTCCACGCCGACACCAAGACCCGCACCCCCATGTCGTCCCTCGCCCTCACCGAGTTTGACGTCACTTATCACGGCGTCGCCTCCCACCCGGTCACGGCCCCCGACAAGGGGATAAACGCGCTGGAATCGGTGCTGCTGCTCTTTCAGGCGCTGACCTTCCTGCGCCAGCACGTCAAGGTGACCGTCAACTACATCGGCCTTGAGACCGGCATTTCGGTCAACCTCATTCCCGACACCGCATCGGCCAGAGTCGAGCTGCGCGCCCCCGAGCGCCCCGCCATCGAGGCGGCGCTGCCCCGCGTCATGAACTGCGTTGAGGCGGCGGCAAAGGCCGTCGGCACCACTTTTGAGGTGCGGCGCACCTGCGACATGTACGATCAGGCGCCGTCGCTGCTGCTCTCCAAGTCGCTCATGAAAAACGCCGAGCTCTACGGGGCAAAAAAGCTCTCCGAAGAGACGGGCCCAAGCGGCTCCACCGACTTTGCCACCGTGACCCGTCTCGTGCCGGGCGCCACCATCCAGCTCCCCTTCTTCGACGGAGACGAACACGCCCACACAAAAAAATGGCTTGAAGAGGGCAACTCCGCAGGCGCCCACGAAGCTGTCTGCCTTGGCGCGAAAATTACGGCGGCCACGGTGCTCGACGTTTTGACCGGCTGCATTCCGCTTGCCGCTTTGAAGCAGGAGTTTGCCGATACCCAAATGCGCACCGGCATCGTGCTATAACAAAATCCCGCGAGAAGTACGCCGTACCATAACGGTCAGCTTGCAGGGCCATAACCGGCCGGATTCTTTACTTCTCGACAGACAGGTGCTATACTGTCTTGTGTAAGGCGTCCTTCGCGAGGGACGCCCGGCAACTTAGACGACGGGAGATGTTACATCATGGTACAGGCGATTGTAGGCGGTAATTGGGGCGACGAGGGAAAGGGCAAAATGACCGATCTCCTCGCGGCCGATGCCGATATCGTTGTACGCTTTCAGGGCGGCGCAAACGCCGGCCACACCATCATAAACGATTACGGGAAGTTTGCGCTCCACCTGCTGCCCTCGGGCGTCTTCAGGTCAAATGTGACAAACGTCATCGGGCAGGGGGTCGCCCTGGACCTCGGAAAGCTCTTCAAGGAGCTCGACATGCTGACCGCCTCCGGCGTCCCGGCGCCAAACCTGCTCATCTCCGACAGGGCCTGCGTTGTCATGCCCTATCACATTCTCCAGGACGAGCTCGAGGAGGGGCGACTCGGCACGGCGGGGTTTGGCTCGACCAAATGCGGCATCGCCCCCTTCTATTCCGACAAGTACGCCAAAATCGGCATTCAGGTCTGCGAGCTCTTTGACAGGGAGCTGCTTGAAAAGAGGCTGGCAAAGACAGTCGACGTGAAAAACAAGCTGTTCGAGACCCTATACCCCGGCGCCCCAAAGCTGGACGCTGCGGCCATCGTGGAGTATCTCTGCGGCTTCACTGAGCGGCTGCGCCCCATGGTGGGCGACGTGGCCGAGCTGCTGAGCGGCGCCGTCAGGTCCGGCAAAAAAGTGCTGCTCGAGGGGCAGCTTGGCGCCCTGAAGGACCCCGACAACGGCATTTACCCCTTCACCACCTCCTCATCGCCCTTGGCGGGCTTTGGCACGGTCGGCGCCGCCGGCATTCCGCCCTACGCCATCACCGACATCGTGACCGTCGTCAAGGCCTACTCCTCGGCCGTCGGGGCCGGCGCCTTCGTCAGCGAGATTTTCGGCGACGAGGCCAAAGAGCTGCGCGACCGCGGGGGGGACGCGGGCGAGTACGGCGCGACGACCGGGCGTCCCCGCCGCATGGGCTGGTTTGACGTCGTGGCCACCCGGTACGGCTGCATGCTTCAGGGCACGACCCGGATGGCCCTCTCCCTGCTCGACGTGCTGGGGTACTTAGACGAGATTCCGGTCTGCGTCGCCTACGAGGTGGACGGCGTGCGCGTGGGCAAATTCCCGCCCACGCCCCTGCTCGACAAGGCGAAGCCCGTCCTTGAGACGCTGCCCGGCTGGAAGTGCGACATCTCGGGCGTGCGCAGCTTTGACGACCTGCCGAAGGCCGCGCAGGATTACGTCCGGTTTGTGGAGGACCGCACCGGCTTCCCCGTGGGCATCATTTCAGTCGGCTCGGCCAGGGACGCCGTCATATTCAGGTAAGTTTGTCAAGGCTCCGGCGCCCATGCGCCGGGGCCTTTTCTTTTGGCGATTTCAGTGCTATGATGAAATTTACAGGAGGTGACGATGTGGACAACAGGGCGCTGCTCACGGCGTTTTTTGACTGCGAGAACCGCAGGGACTGGGAGAAATATGAGACATTTCTTGACGGGCGGGTCGTCTGGATTTTAAACGGCAATGAGGTCATGGACGGGAGGACCTCCTATATGCGCCGCATCACGGCCGCATACGAGGGCTCGGACGACACTTTCGTCTGCCGGCGTATGACGGGGGAGGGCGGGCGCATTGCGGCGGAGCTTCAAAGCTCCCGCGGGGTCATCTCCATCTGCATCTTTGACATCGAGGGCGGGCGCATTGTCCGCGAATGGGAGTTCATTTTAGACTGAATATTTGAGGTGGACATATATGGAATACCGCAGGCTGGGAAAAACCGACCTCATGGCGAGCGTCGTGGGGCTTGGATGCGAATATTTTAACGGCAAACCCGTAGAGACCGGCGCCGCCATGATGGACGCCGCCATGGCGGGCGGCGTCAACATCATTGACATCTATCTGTCGTCGCCCGACCTGCGCTCCCTCATCGGCGAGGTGCTGCGCGGCCGGCGCGACAAGATGATCATTCAGGGGCACGTCGGCTCGACCTGGCAGGACAGCCAGTATGAGAAGACGAGGGACCTCGCCGAGTGCGCGGCCGCGCTGGAGGACCTATTGACGCGGCTTGGCACCGACTATATTGACGTCGGCATGCTGCACTATGTCGACACGGTGGAAGACTTGGAGGCGTCGCAGCCGCTCATCGCCTTCATGGAGCAAAAGAAGTCCGAGGGCGTCTTCAAATGCCTCGGCTTTTCCTCCCACGAGCCGGCGGTTGCGGCAAAGCTGGTCGAAACCGGCAAGTTTGACGTCGTCATGTTCAGCGTCAACCCCCTCTTCGACCTCGTCTTTCCGGATATGGACCGGTTTTTTACGATGCCGGCCGACGAGCCCTACCCCGAGGAGCTGCACATCGACCCCGCCCGCGCCGAGTTTTATCGGCTTTGCGAGGCGCGGGGCGTCAGCATCACCGTCATGAAGTCGCTTGCGGCGGGCGGCCTTTTGGACCCCCTCGACTCCCCCTTCAAGGCCGCCATGACGGTGCCGCAGTGCATCCACTACGCGGCAAGCCGGCCGGCCGTCGCCTCGGTGCTGGTCGGGGTCGGCAGCGTAGACGAGGTGCAAGACGCCCTCTCCTACTGCACCGCCTCAAAGGAGGCGCTCGACTTCACCCACATCATAAACAATGTCGGCGGCGGGCGGGATAAGCGCTGCATGTACTGCAACCACTGCCTCCCCTGCCCCGCGCACATCGACGTCGCGGCCGTGACAAGGCTTGCCGACGAGGCCGCAAAGGGCGGCGAGGCGGAAGAGCTAAAGCGCCGGTACGCATCACTTGAGGTGAAGCCCTCGGCCTGCGTCAAGTGCGGCGCCTGTCTTGCGCGCTGTCCGTTTGGCATTGACGTTGTCGGCAACCTTGAAAAAGCCGTGCGGCTCTTTGAAAACGCATGAGCCAAAGCATAAATGCCGATGTTTTTGTGCGCCGGACCCAATACCAAAAAAGTAAAGTTTTTGTGAACCGGGACGACATATTTCGCAAAACGGGTGGCATGACTTTGCGCTGCGTAGTATAATAGGAGACCGTACGCGACTTTTGTTGGGGAGAATGCCATGCCGAAAATATCGCTTTTCAAGCTGTTCACCGCCACCTTTACCCTCTCCGCCTTCACAATCGGCGGAGGCTATGTCATTGTGCCGCTCATGCGCAAGCGGTTTGTCGAGGAGTACGGCTGGATTGACGAGAACGAAATGCTCGACCTCGTCGCCATCGCCCAGTCTGGGCCCGGGCCCATCGCCGTCAACGCCTCTATCTTGGTCGGCTACCGGGTGGCGGGGCTTGTGGGGGCGCTTGTCGCCACCCTGGGCACCGCACTGCCGCCCCTCATCATCCTGTCGGTCATCTCCATGTTCTACACCGCCTTTGCCGCCTCCGGCCTTGTGGCCTCGGCGCTCGCGGCCATGCGGGTCGGCGTCGCCGCCGTCATTGCCGACGTCGTCATCCAGATGGACTCGGACGTACTCAAGAAAAAGGACTTCGTTTTGACCGCAATCATGTGCGCGGCCTTTGTCGCCAACTGGTGGCTGGGCGTCAATGTCGTCCTCATCATCCTCGTTTCGGGCGCTGCCGGCGTGCTGCTGACAAAGCTGCGGGAAAATAAGGCGAGCAGAGAAAAGAAGGAGGACGACGAACATGCTGTTTGACCTGTTTTGGACCTTCTTTCAGATTGGCCTTTTCAGCTTCGGCGGCGGCTACGCGGTGCTGCCCCTCATCCAAAATCAGGCCGTGACTGCCAAGGCCTGGCTGACTTTGGAGGAGTTTGCCGACCTTGTGACCATCTCGCAGATGACCCCCGGGCCCATCGCCATCAACGCCTCCACCTTCGTCGGCCAGCGGGTCGCCGGCTTTACGGGAGCCGTCGTCGCCACGGCCGGGTGCATCGCCCCCTCCTGTATCATCGCCCTCATCCTCGCCTGGTTCTACTATAAGTATAAGAGCCTCAAACTTGTACAGGGCGGGCTGACTGGGCTTAGGCCTGCCGTTGTCGCCCTCATCGCCTGCGCCGGCGTCTCCATTGCGCAAATGGCGGTTTTCTACGACACCGGGGACGTCAAGCTGTGGACCCTGCCGCTCTTCGCGGCCTGTCTACTGGCGCTGCGCAAGTGGAAGGTGGACCCCATCAAGGTCATTGCGGCTACCGGGGCCATCGGCGCCGCGGCCTATTATCTGAAGTGAGGAACCCGTAATGGAAATGCGGTATTTGCAGTCCCGGCTGCGCCGGGCCGTCGACGACTACAACATGATCGCCCCCGGCGACCGCGTCGCGGTGGGGCTTTCGGGCGGCAAGGACTCCATGACGCTTGTGGCCGGCCTCGCGGGCCTGCGAAAGTATTACGACAAGCCCTTTGAGCTCATCGCGCTCAATCTTGACCCCGGCTTTGCCGGGGAAGACGACTTTTCGGCACAGGCAGCCTTCTGCGAGTCCTACGGGGTCCCGCTCCACATTAAAAAGACTGAGATCGGCCCCATCATCTTCGATATACGCAAGGAGCAAAACCCCTGCTCCCTCTGCGCCAAAATGCGCCGCGGGGCCTTGGCCAATTTCGCCACCCTGCACGGCTGCAACAAAATCGCCCTCGGCCACCACATGGACGACGCCATTGAGACCCTGATGCTCTCCCTCTTTTTCGAGGGGCGCATCAGCTGCTTTTCCCCCGTCACCTATCTGTCCAACACCAAACTCACGACCATCCGGCCCCTCATCTACCTCGAGGAGAAGGACACAAAGGCCTTTGTGAAGAAAAACGCCGTCCCGGTCTACATGAACCCCTGCTGCGCCAACGGTAAGACAAAGAGGCAGTATGTCAAAGAGCTTTTGCGTACGCTTGAAGAGGACATGCCGGGGCTCAGAGAGCGCATGTTCGGCGCCCTGCAGCGCTCCGAAATCGACGGCTGGCTCCCGGCCAGCAAGGGGCGAAAACAGTAAAGAGCAGAAATTATCGAGCCTCAGAGCGTATGCTCTGAGGCTGCTTTTTTGTTCCATCTTGTCTATAGTGTACACGTTCAGTTGGTAAATTGAGTTATATTGTCAATAGTTTAC
>DATMXT010000307.1:0-3663 GCA_035561375.1 Terriglobales bacterium
AATGCCGCCCGCCAGCGCGAATTCACTTCGCGCGGTCAGGGCACCGATTATCTGGCGGAAAACCCATGGGTTTTCCGCCATTCTAAGGCCGCGGGGAGGTCTTCCCCGCGGCCGCTGCACTGATATGATTTAGATTAAAGGGTCTTCGACATAGCCGATGCCGATGGCGCCGGGGCCCGAATGGGCCCCCACCGTCACGCCGAGGCCGCCGCTGAAAATCTGGCCCGCAAAGCCGGTTTTCTCTCTTAAATAGCCCATGATGTACCCGGCGTCGGCCTGACACCGGGCGTTTTGCACGACGAGGATGAGCTTGCCCGCGTCGCGAATTCGCCCTATGGCGACGTCGGCCATGGCCGTCAGCGAGTTTTTGCGCCCCGGCACCGCCTTGATGGGGTGGACGACGCCGTCGACAAACTCGCAGATGGGTTTGATGTGAATGAGCTTGCCGATGAAGGCGGCGGCCCCGCCGATTCGGCCCCCGGCCCGCATGTATTTGAGGCTGCCCACGGTGAAGAGCGTCGTCGTGCGGGAGACCATGCCCCGCACCGCCGCCACGAGCTCCTCAAAGCCCATGCCGTGCTCAATCATTTTGGCGATGACAATCTCCAAGGCCGCCTGCCCGCAGGCGCAGGTGTTCGAGTCGATGACTTCAAGGCGAACATCCGCGTGCTCCTCGTCAAAGAGTTTTTTGGCCGACAGGGCCGCTTCGTAGCTCCCCGACAGCTTGGAGGAGATGGTGGTGACAATGCAGTGGCCCCAGCCCCCCGCCGCCTGCCCCTCGAAGACCGTGAGCCAGTCGTAGACGTTGGGGCAAGCCGTGTGCGGCACCTCGTCCGGGTGCTGCTCCATGTGGGCGTAAAACTCGTCGACGCTCAGGTCGACATTTTCGCGGGAATAGTCCGGGGCGTCGAACTTGAAATAGAAGGGCACCTCCACAATGTCGTGCTGCCTGAGAAATGTGCGCGGCAAACTCCCCGAGGAGTCGACGATCTGGCAAATGGACTTGCTCATATCCCACCTCCTGAGTGAACACATGGCAAAAGACATCTCTTCTTCTGCGCTGTCCTTATCATATACCTGTTTTTGGAATTAGGCAATGACCGGGGCCCGGTTCTTTGCGAAAAACGCGGGACTTTTTTAGATTCAGGGCCGGCGCAAGCAAAAAGGCAGGCTTTACAGCCTGCCTTTTTTTTGCGGTCTACCGCTTCAGCTCAAAATCTCCTTGACAATCGCGTCAATGTGCACTTTCGTGGTGTCAATGAGCAGCGTGTCGAGGTCGCCCGGCTCGATGATGAGGGGCAGCTCGGTGCAGCCGAGAATGAGGGCGTCGGCCCCGTGCTGCGCCAGCAGCTTCTTTGCGATGCCGAGCATTTGCGCCTTGTCATCCGGCAGCACAATGCCGGCTTCGAGGTTGGGGAAAATGATGTGGTGAATGGCGTCCTGCCCGGCGGCGTCCGGCACGATGCCGGTGACGCCGTACTTCGCGCAGGCCTTCTCGTACATGCCGCTCGCCATCGTAAAGCCGGTGCCGAAGACGAGCACTTTTTTGCAGCCGGCGGCGCGCGCGAACTTGCAGGTCTCGTCGACAATTCCGATGACCGGAATGGGCGAGGCCGCCTGAATCTCGTCGAACACGATGTGGGCGGTGTTGGCCGCGATGGCCGCAAAGTCGGCCCCCGCCCCCTGCAGCCGCTTGATGGAATCGGTGAGCCAGGCGGCAAGCGTCGCCCAGTCCTTGCGCTCGACCAGGTCGTAGGCGACGGCGAGGTTCAGGCTGTCAATGACCATGGGCGGGTTGTCGCCGCAGCTTCCGGTCGCCGTCACCTTTTCGCGGTATAAGTCGTGGATGTCCCTGTAGTACATGAGGGTGGACATGGGCCCGAGGCCCCCCACCAGTCCCAGTTTTTTCATCGTAGGTCCCCTTTCGCAAAGCGTTTTTTGCTCCTTTGTCGCGCAAGTTCATAGGCGACATGTGACATGTGACATGGGTTAGGATGCCCGATTTTGTCTCTTAGAGCATATCGTCCGGCGGGGAGGTTGTAAAGTATGCACTTTTTTGTGACGAAGTTACCCATGGGATACTGTGGAGGGGGGTGGATGACACAGAAGAACCGTCCCCTTGTGTCCTACCCTTGTGTCCTAATCCAAGGATTTTGGGCGGTCACTTTGTGGGTGGCCGGTAAGCGTAAGTACCTTGACGTAAGCCAGGATTTAATCCTTATCTATCCATACCTTTTGATTTTCTATAATAGCTGTTGCAAGCAAATCACAAATTGCAGATAGAACTTCAGCCGAACCATTAAACCCTAATTTATTTGGATTGATGCTTTGAAATTCTGCTAACGATGAACGAATATTGGGTATTTCCCAGATCCCATCTTCCCAGCCGGTTACAAGGTGATAATAGTATGCCAGACCTTGCCATCCAGACGAAGTAGGTTCAAATTGGTCCATAATATCATCAAAAAATCCCTCCCATATGCTGAGGATGGTTCGATTATTAGAGCCTTTTATAAATCGTATCTCTGGCTCGCCTTCATACCCGTCATAGTATTTACTTATTAAGTTGTCCATTACCAATTTCCTCCTAATAATTACGGTGCAAACCAGTGACCAGCTTTTAACATTGCTTCTTGCACGGCAGTCATCGTACCATTTTGGTATGCCATTATAGCCGCTTGCCATTCATGTCTCGTTACCCATGTGTTTCCAACCATTATATGAATCACTCTTCGTTGACCAGTTGGATTGCCTTGTGTAACTCTTGAAACAACCCATGTATTACCTTGTCCTGCGGGTGCGCCGAGTGTTTTTGTATGCCACCTTGCTTCATAGTTGTATCCGCTATCAGTCCACTTATAGCTTATTTGATCATATCCGGCCGCTTTTGTATCCGCCTTGATAGTCGCATTTTCAGGTATTTTTATCGGAGATGTTTTTGCCAATTCCCCTGTATTGTCTGCCCAATCGGCCAAAGTTGTTTTCCCCGCGCCCTCAGCATGCATTTCCAGCTCATACTCATCCAAGAGCTTCGCTTCTTCGTCCGACAGCGAGCTTGGCACACCTTTGCTCATTGCATACTCGCGGGCGGTCATGCCGGATTCTTCCGCCTGCTCCAGCTCATTCAGCACTTCGAGATAAGCGTTATAGATGCGATGGGGGTTGGTCAGCGCTCCGCTCCCCTGTACAAAGGGAGGTGCGCCGTCCGCCAGCTTTTGCAGCATGGCGATCGCCATGTCGTTGCTGTTCAGGCTGCCGGTGGCGGGTGGGACAGGTGCGAACGGGTTGGTGTTCAGACCCTGCCCCCGGGCGGCGCTGTTTAGAATATTCGTTCCTTTTTTACCAGTATACACACTGTCTTGCTGCATTGCAAGAGCTGTGTTGAAAAGATTCATCATGCCCTCGTCAATCTGCGGCATGACGGTTTCGGTTTCAGTGCCGACAGGGGCAGGGCTGGCATCCATGTTTTCCGATACCGGACCTCTTGACACGCTATAGCTGCCGACTGCGGCGGAGCCGCCTCCGGCTGCGCCGCCCGCCAAAAAGCCGCCGAGGGCGGACTGCAGCGGGCGCCAGACGAGGTATTCCTTTGCCACCTGCTTTTGGGCGTCGGCCTCGGTCATGCCCTGCGCCGTGAGCGCTCGCACGGCCTGCGCCATCTCG
>DATMXT010000308.1:0-5288 GCA_035561375.1 Terriglobales bacterium
ACGTCGAGCATCGAGGCCTCGTCGACAATGACGACGTCCGCGTCAAGCGGGTTTTGCGCGTTCATTTTATAGCGAATGCCGCCGGACTGCGGCGTCACCCCCAGCATGCGGTGAATGGTGGAGGCCGGGGCCCCTGACAGCTCGCTCATGCGCCCCGCGGCCCGCCCTGTCGGCGCGCAGCAGAGCACCGTCTCGCCGCGGCGGGAGAGGGCCGCGAGAATGCCCCGCAGCGTCGTCGTCTTGCCGGTGCCGGGGCCGCCCGTCAGGATGAAAACCCCGTTTTGCAGGCAGACCGTGATGGCTTTTTTCTGGCGGTCGGCGTACTCGATGCCAAGGCCCGCCGCAATGTCGGCGACGAGCTTTTCGAGGTCAGGAATGGGCGGCGTGGGCTTTGCCATTTCAAGCAGCCTGACGGCGACCGACCGCTCGGCCTCGTAGTAGGGGGCGAGAAAAACGGCGTCAAGCCCCGCGACGGGCTCCGACACGACGGCCCCATCCTCCAAAAGCTCGGCGCAGGCGCCCTCCGCGACCTCGGCGTCGACCTCGAGAAAGGAGGCGGCAGTCGTGAGCAGCTTGTCCTCCGGCAGGAAAGTGTGCCCGTTGCCGAGGTTGTGGCGCAGCACGTGCATGAGGCCGGCCTTTGCCCGCAGGGCCGAAGCCGGGTCGACCCCGTACTCCGACACCGCGGCGGCGTCGACCTCCTCGAAGTCGGCCTCGTACTCCTCGCCGCAGAGCAGGTAGGGATTCTCCCGCACCGTCTTTGCCGCGGCGAGCCCGTACCGCTTGTAGAGCAGCACGGCGGTGTAGGGGGCCAGTTTCATGGCCCGCAGCTCTTCAATGACTTTTTTAATGCCCTGAAGGTCTCTGTAGCGCCGGCTGATCTGCTCGGCCTTGCCGGGCGTGATGCCCTTGACCTTGGTTAAAAGCTCGGGCGAGGACTCCAGCACCTCGAGGGAGGCAGCCCCGAACCGGTCGACAATGCGGTCGGCCAGCACTTTGCCAATGCCCCGCACCGCGCCGCTGACAAGGTACTGCCGGATGGACTCGGCCCCCTGCGGCGGCACCGACTCGACCGAAGTGGCTACGAGCTGGGGCCCGTAGGTCGCGTGGTTGACATAACTGCCGACAGCCCGGACGGTCTCGCCCGGGCGCAGGTCGGCCGTGTAGCAGACGATGACGGCGCTCTCGCTGCCGCAGTCGGCCTCCACGACGGTATAGGAATTTTCACTGTTATGATAGATGACGCGCTTCACGAGCCCCGTCAGCGTGACTTCCTCAGGCATAGCTCCTCCCGCACGGCGCGCCCTCCGGGAGAGGGACGTGCCGACACATTCTACGGGTAATTATACCACTTTACCAAGCCTCTTGTCTATGGCCTTGCGCCCCGTCACCCCCGGCAGCCGATGACCTCCGACAGTTCCTCGCAGGTGGCCACTTTGAGCCAGGGGTACTTGCGGGAGAGCAGCTGCGCAATTTCGGCGGCGTCGGCGTCCCCCATGTCGAGGGCAATGACGTTTGCCCCCGGCGCGCACTTTACCGCGTCCTCAATTGCCCGCTCGGCAGTCTCGGCCATGAGGGGAACGACGAGATACACCTGCTCCGAAAACTCGGGCGCGCAGAAAATCGCCATCAGATATGCCGCAAGGGCTGTCACGCAGATGATTGTTATCACAGACGCCATGTGCATCACCTCGCTCCATCGTATGGCGGGGGCGCGTTTTTGGTGATTTTACATATTGACGGATTCTTGGTCAACCTGTTAAAATATTAGATGTATTTTTTGTCTATTTTCCCGCACAGGAGGGCACTATGAAAAAGGTCCTTGTGGTCATGGGGAGCGACAGCGACCTGCCGGTCGTCGAGGGCGCCATCGCCCAGCTCACGGCGTTTGACATCCCGTTCGAGGCCCATGTCTGCTCGGCCCACCGCACGCCGGACTACGCGGCCGAGCTTGCCCGGAATGCCGCGCAAAAGGGCTTTGGCGTCATCCTCGCCTTTGCCGGCAAAGCGGCGCACCTGGCGGGCGTTTTGGCTGCCTACACGGTGCTGCCTGTCATCGCGGTGCCGGTCTCGGCAAGGGCTCTTGACGGCATTGACGCGCTACTCTCCATGGTGCAGATGCCGCCCGGCGTGCCGGTGGCGACCGTGGCCATCGACGGGGGCAAAAACGCGGGCGTTTTGGCGGCCCAGATTCTCGCCACAGGCGATGCGGCTCTTTTTGACAAACTTGAGACCATGAAAGCGGATATGGCGGCAAGTGTTTTGAAAAAAGATGAGGAATTACAGGGGAGGCTAAAGTGATGGAAAAGCGCGAACAGCTCTATGAGGGCAAGGCCAAAAAGGTCTTTGCCACAGACGACGGGGACCTTGTCATCGTCAGCTACAAGGACGACGCGACGGCGCTAAACGGGCTCAAACGGGGCACCATTGCCGGCAAGGGCTCGGTCAACAACCGCATGAGCAACCTGCTCATGCAAAAACTGGAAGGCGCGGGTGTACCCACACACTTTGTCAAGGAGCTCTCGGACAGGGAGACCGTCGTCAAAAAAGTCGCCATTGTCCCGCTTGAAGTCATCGTCCGCAACATCGCCGCCGGCTCCATGGCCAAACGCCTCGGCCTTGCGGAGGGAATGCCCCTCGCCTGCACCGTGTTCGAAATCTGCTACAAGAACGACGCGCTCGGAGACCCCATGATCAACGACACCCACGCCATCGCCACCGGCTTTGCGACGCGGGAGCAGCTCGACAGGATCTACGGTCTCGCAGGGCGCGTCAATGATTTTCTGAAGGAGTATCTCGCCAAGGCGGACTTAACGCTCGTCGACTTCAAGCTGGAGTTTGGCGTCGACGCCGACGGCAATTTGATTTTGGCCGACGAGATCTCGCCCGACACCTGCCGCCTCTGGGACGCCAAAACCGGCGACCGCCTCGACAAGGACCGCTTCCGCCGCGACATGCCCGACCCCGAGGGCGCATACGTGGAAGTCGCCCGCAGGCTGCTGTAGGGGGCGGGCGAAATGGGCGGATATTTCGGCGTAGCTTCCAAGGAAAACTGCGTATACGACGTGTTTTTCGGCACCGACTACCACTCGCACCTCGGCACCCGCCGCGGCGGAATGGTCATCTATGACCCCGACCGCGGCTTTCAGCGGGCCATTCACAACATTGAGAACTCCCCTTTTCGCACCAAGTTCGAGGCCGACGCCGTCGAGTTCACGGGCAACCTCGGCATCGGCTGCATCAGCGACATGGAGCCCCAGCCGGTGCTCATCCGCTCGGCGCTTGGCACTTTTGCCGTCACCACCGTCAGCCGCATCAACAACATTGAGGCGCTGGTCTCCATCGTGCTGTCGGGCGGAGGCGGCCATTTCTTTGAGCTGTCGGGCGGCAAAATCAACCCGACCGAAGTCGTGGCGACCCTGATCGCCCGCAAGAACGACATCGTGGAGGGCATCAAATACGTCCAGAGCCTTGTCGACGGCTCCTTGGGCATCATGGTGCTGACGGCGGAGGGCATTTACGCCGCCCGCGACCGGTACGGCCGCACTCCCATGCTCATCGGCCACAAGGAGGGGGCCTACTGCGCCTCCTTCGAGTCCTTCGCCTACTTCAACATCGGGTACGCCGACCATTATGAGCTGGGCCCCGGCGAAATTGTGAAAATGACGGCGGACGGCATAGAGACCGTCTCAAAGGCCGGAGACGAGATGCGCATCTGCGCCTTCCTCTGGACCTATTTTGGCTACCCCACCTCCTCCTATGAAGGGGTCAACGTCGAGAAAATGCGGTATCAGGACGGCGCCAACCTCGCAAGGGGCGAGACCGAGACGGTCGACCACGTGTCGGGCGTGCCCGACTCCGGCACCGCCCACGCCATCGGCTTTGCCACGGCCTCCGGCACGCCCTTTGCCCGGCCCCTCATCAAATACACCCCCACCTGGCCCCGCTCCTTCATGCCGCAAAACCAGTCCATGCGCGACCTCATCGCCCGCATGAAGCTGGTGCCGGTCGAGGACCTCATCAAGGGCCAGCGGCTGCTCATTGTCGACGACTCCATTGTCCGCGGCACCCAAATGCGGGACACGGTCGGCTACCTCTACCAGAGCGGCGCCAAGGCCGTCCACATCAGGCCCGCCTGCCCGCCCCTGACATTTGGGTGCAAATACCTCAACTTCTCCCGCTCGGTCTCCATTGAGGATTTGATTGCCCGCCGTGTCATCAAAGAGCGGGAGGGCACTCCGGAGCCTGGAGCTTCCAAACTCGCCCCCTACCTTGACCCCGACAGCCGCCCCTATGGCGAGATGCAAAACCGCATCTGTGAGATGATCGGGGTCGACACGCTGCGGTATCAGCGCCTTGACGGGCTGCTCGACGCCATCGGCATTCCGAAATGCAAGATATGCACCTATTGTTGGAGCGGGCGCGAATAATCCTATTCATCCTGCTTGTCATACTGTTTGCGGCCCTTGCGGGCTGCTCGGCGCCGGCTCCAGTTGAGGAGCCACCTCCCGAGCAGCCCTCGGGCCGTATTCTCATTTTGCCCCACCACGACGTGGCCGCCCCCATGGTGCGGGAGGCGCTCTCTGGCTTTGAGGAGGACAAGGTCGTCATCCTCTCCCCCCACCACGAGGCCGTGGGGCCGCCCTTCATCACAGCCCAAAAAGGCTATGACGAGGCGCTGACGGCGCGGCTGACCGACGCCGGCGCGCAGGCGCGGGACGACCTTGTCAAGGCCGAGTGGGGCGTCACCGAGCTTGTCCCCTACTTTGACGGGTGCGCCCTCGCAGCCGGCGCCCTCTCCCGCACCGTCTCGGACAGGGCGGCGGGGGAACTTGCGAGTGAAGCGGCGGAGCTCGTGCGGGATGGGTGCCTTGTCGTCATCTCGCTCGACTTCTCCCACGGGCTGACGGCCGACATGGCGCAGGTGCGGGATGAGGAGACAAAGGCGCTTGTGCTTGCGGGCGAGCCCGCGGCTGTGCTCGGGCTGTCAAGCGAGTACGTCGATTCAAGTGTGCTGCTCTACGTCGCCATGGAGGCGGGGCGGCAGCTTGAATACGAGCCGACGGAGCTTGCGCACAAAAACGCCGCCGACTTCAGACAAGTCGACGGCGAAGTGACAAGCTATTTTATATTTGAATGGGCGGCTGATTAAAGTTTTTTCGCGCTTCCGCAGACGAAGATGTGGCCGCACCGCGTGATTGTTTCAATCTGGAAGCCCGACACCTCAAGCATGGAGATGATGTTGCGGCTGATGCTGCCTTTGGTCGTCACTTTGCGAATGAGATTGG
>DATMXT010000309.1:0-8002 GCA_035561375.1 Terriglobales bacterium
GTTGTAAAATATAAAAACGGACAACAAAATGGACAACTATTTGAACAGGGGTGTGACAGTGGGTCAGGAAATAGGCATCGATCTCGGCACGGCCAGTGTGCTGATTTACGTCAAGGGCAAGGGCATCGTCTTACAGGAGCCCTCAGTCGTTGCGATAGAGCGCAATACCAATAAAATGCTGGCGGTCGGCACGGAGGCGCAGCGCATGCTGGGCCGCACGCCGGGCTCCATCATCGCCATTCGTCCCATGCGGGACGGCGTCATTTCGGACTACGAGATGACCCAGAAAATGATTAAGCACTTTCTCAAGAAAGTCTGCGGCTTCATGCTCTTCAAGCCCCGCATCATGGTCTGCGTGCCCTCCGGCATCACCGAGGTCGAGGAGCGCGCCGTCATTGACGCCGCCAATCAGGCCGGCTCCAAAAAGACCTACCTCGTCGAGGAGCCCATTGCGGCCGCCATCGGCGCCGGCATCGACATCGACCAGCCCGACGGCAACATGATTGTCGACGTCGGCGGCGGCACGACCGACATCGCGGTCATATCGCTTGGCGGCGTCGTGGTCAGCGAGTCCATCAAGACGGCGGGGGACAAGTTCGACGAGGCCTTGACCAAATATTGCCGCAAAAAGTTCAACATCCTCATCGGCGAGCGCACGGCCGAGAAAATCAAGATGGACATCGGCTGCCTCTACCCCATGGCCGAGAAGGGCACGGTCGACGTCAAGGGCCGCTGCCTCATGACGGGGCTGCCCAAGGTCGTCACCATCACTTCGGACGAGGTGCTCGAGGCCTTTGAGGAGTGTGCCGTCACCATCATCGAGGCCATTCACTCGGTGCTGGAGCGCACGCCACCGGAGCTCTTAGGGGACATTTCGCAAAACGGCATCATCATGACGGGCGGCGGCTCCCTCGTCCGGGGCTTTGACCAGCTCATTCAGTCCAAGACCGGCATTTACACCTCGGTCGCCGAGGACCCCATCTCCTGCGTCGCCAGAGGTACGGGCAAGTGCCTTGACCGCATTGCCAAGCTGCAGGACGGCACCATCAACCTCGCCCGCAGGAAAGAACTCGAATAACTGCCATCGCGCGCTTTTTGCCGCCCGCCGCCACATGTTCAGACGGCGGGCGGAAGTGTATCGGGACACGATTTTGACGGGAGGCTGCGGGTGAACGGGTTCAAGGATTTTTTGAATAACTTCATGCGGGGCCGCAACGGGACAGACGACCTCTACAAATTCCTGTTCTGGGTCTACATGGGGCTCTTTGCCGTCAACCTCGCGCTGAAAATCGACTACCTCGACTTTTTGCAGTGGGCCATCATCTTCGCGCTCTTTTTCCGCATGCTCTCAAAAGACCTCCCCCGGCGGCGGGCCGAAAACGCCGCCTACAAGGAGATGCGGGACAAAGTGCTGGGCAGGTTTCGCGTGGGGAAGTCCGGATACGCGAATAAGGAAGGCTTCATTTACCGCCGGTGCCCGAACTGCGGCACGATGCTGCGCCTTCCCAGAAGGAGCGGCCGTCATCTCGTCAGGTGTCCGAAGTGCGGCGAGCGCTTTGAAGTCGACGGGGACAAGGAAGAATAATCTCACATAAAAGAGCCGCAGGCGATGCCTGCGGCTCTTTTAAAATGTCTGCTTGCGGGTTTTACGCGGCGCTTGCCGCCGGGGAGAGGGCCATGCCGACCGTCACTTCAGAGGCGTACTCCGGGCGCAGCATGAAGGAGTGGGACCATCCGCCCGCCTCGTCGGTGGCATAGACCGAGAAATAGAGGTTGCCCACCGACTCGAGCAGGCCGAGGTTCTGCTGGTCGTCGTCCGACATGATGAGCATGGGCAGCAGCCGGGCGATTTCGGCCTTGTCGGTGATGGTGATGCTGCTGCCGGCGTACTGGGACTTGGCGTCCGCCGATTCGGGCCAGATTCCCGCCTGCGCGCCGTATTTTTCGTAGAGGTCGCTGTTGTCGGTATAGACTTCGATGGACCTCACCTCGTCGGCCGTCAGGGGGACGGGCACCTTGATGCTGTACTTTTCAAGCACGCCCATTGTGGCGATAAAGTTAGAGTATACCGGAATGCTGCGGTCGTAGTTGCCGTTCTCGAGCACGACCGAGAAGAGCGCCGTCTCAGTGCGCAGGGTCGCGGGAGTCATGCGCAGGATGTCGCTGCGCAGGGCGGTGAGCAGCTCCTCAATTAATGCCTGAGAGGAGTAGTTGCCGGTCATGTCGGTATAGCGCAGGTTGTCGCGGATGTGGACGGACGAAATGCCCGCTGCCTCCATCGTAAAGACGGCGTAGAGCTTTTGCTTGAACTCGTCGCTCGTGAACATTTTTGCCAGCGCCTCCCGCTCGGCTTCGACCGGAACGCGGTAGCTTCTCGTGTAGCTGCCCGCCCCCTCTTTCACGGTGAGGACGATGTAGCTCCAGTAGGTGTAATCCTCGGGCGTCTCCCCGTCCCCCTGCACCGTCTCAACGCCGGCCTTGGCCAGCTCCACGATGCCGTCGATGATGACGGGGTCGGTGAAGGTGTAGTAGTCAAGGACGTCCTTGGTCCCCTGATAGGCGATGGGTCTCCCGTCGACGAGGGGGCCGGACTGGTAGAGCATGGAGGAGAGGGTATTGCTGTGAATCGAGACCGAGGTGACGGCCCCCTCCTTGGGCAGGCGGGTGTCGTAGCCGGTCAGGTCGTTTAGCATGACCGAGATGCCGGCGGCGAAGACAAGGCCGAAGATGGCAAGGCCCCTCAGTCCGCGCAGGGCGCTTTTCAGGTCAAACTCGAAAATGATTTCAATGATTGCGTTGGAGAGCAGGGCGCCCGCGACAAAGCCGAAAATGAGCCAGCCGGTCGTGTTGTCGCCCAGAGACTCGAAGAAGAGTCCGAGCATGACGGTCGCCGCCAGCACCATGGGGAATTTGACGATGGGCTGGGTGAAGGGGAAGGCCATGGCGCGCTCGGCCGCCTCCGAGGGCCTGCGGGCGTAAATGAAGCAGGCGAGGGCGGTCAGCGCCGCCGCCACGAGTGACCAGTACAGGTAGCGGGGGTCGCCGTTCCCCTCAAACAGGTCGTAGACCGCCGTCGTGTAGGACAGATAGGTCTCGGTAGGAAGGGCCGCCGAGGAAAAGGTGTCGTAGCAGCGCGTGAAGAGCAGGATCATGAGCCCCCACATCGCGGACGGCAGCCCGAAGAAGACCATCGTGCCGCAGAAGGCCACGAACAGGTTGCCGCACAGCACGCAGGCCAGGGTCGTCGTGGCAAAGGACACGAAGAACATCAGGAGCGTGCGCCCGGCCTCCTCAAAGATTACAGGCCACAGGATGCCGCCGTTTGCCCCAAAGCCTATCAGCATCGAGAAAATGCCAAGCGAGATGAGCTCCATGATGAGATAGGGGATTATGAAGGTGGCCATTCCGGCGGCCCAGTAGGAGCCGAACAGCGTCGCCCTCTTGTAGGGCAGCGCGTGATAGAAGTCCACTTGCCGGCGGGAGTTGAGATAGTTCCAGGTGAAGAGCGCCGCGATGACGCCGCCCGCCAGGGCGATGACCGCCGTCGCAATGCCGATGTTCTCAAAGAGACGCAGGCTTTGCGAGAGAATCTGGTCGGGGTTCAGGGCATTGTTTACGATGCGGCGCTGGATGTTCTGCGCGTAAATTGCGGTGGTCACCGGCAGCGCAAAAAACAGCACGGCAAGCGCCATGGAGGACATCCAGGCCGTCCGCTTAAAGCGGCCGAGGCTCTGAGCCATGTTAAAATAGGAGCGATTTGATGTCATAGCCGACCACCTCCGTTTCTCCGATAAATACTTCTTCGAGCGTCAGCGGGATCAGCTCGCAAAAGAGCGGTGCGGGATTCATGTCGCGCACAGCCGCCTCAATGGCGACGGGGTCGCCCCGCACCGTCATGGTGACAAGGCTGCCGCGGGAGTCAAATTTTGTGATGTCAAGCTCTTTCGGGAAGGCCTCGCGGGGCGTGGGGACCGCAAAGGCGCACTGCACGCGGTGAAGCCCCAGTCGCATATCCTCGAGGTCGCAGGAGAAGAGCACGCCGCCCTGGTGCAAGAGCCCGATGTGGTCGCAGATGTCCTCGAGCTCTCGCAGATTGTGGGAGGCCACGACCGGCGTGATGCCGCGGTCGGCGATGTCGTTCGCGAAGAGCGACTTGACGGCCTGGCGGGCCACCGGGTCGAGCCCGTCGAAGGTCTCGTCGGCGAAGATGTAGTCGGCGCCCGAGCTGACGGCCGAAATGACCGACACCTGCTTTTTCATGCCCTTGGAAAACGTGCCGATTCTGCGCTTCGGGTCGAGCCCGAAAGCCTTGAGCAGGCTGTAAAAGCGCGGCTCGTCAAAGGCGGGGTAGACCGTCTTGTAAAAGGCCGCAAGGGCTGTCGGGGTCGTGTTCTGGAAAAAATACTGGTCGTCGCTGATGAAAAAGCAGCGGCGCTTGACGTCGGGGTTCTCATAGACCTGCTGGCCGTCAATTTTGATTTCGCCCTCGTCGACCTTCAAAACGCCGGCCAGCATGCGCAGGAAAGTCGATTTTCCGGCTCCGTTGGTGCCGATGAGCCCGTAAACGGCGCCGGCTGGAATGGTTGTCGTGATGTCTTTGACGGCGGCGATGTCGCCGAAGCTCTTGCTCACCGCTGTGGCTGTAATCATTTGTTCCCGGCCTCCTTTTCGATGGACTCTATTGAGGAGATCAGCCGTGCCGGCGGAACGCCGCCGTCAATGGCCCGGTGGGCCGAGTGGTTGAAATCCTCAAAAAGTTCATCTTGCATTTTTGTCCGGAGCAGATTCGTGTCCTCGGTGACAAAGCTGCCGCGCCCCTTGACGGTATAGGTGACGCCGGCCCGCTCGAGCTCGGCGTAAGCCCGCTGAATGGTGTTGGGGTTGATGGAGAGCTCGCCCGCAAGCTGCCGAACCGAGGGCAGCTGACTGCCCGGGGAGAGAAAACCCGAGGCCGCAAGGGAAGTGATGCGCTCCACAAGCTGCTCGTAAATGGACCGCCTGTCTCTGTAATCTATGGAAATCACAGTGCTCCTCCTTCCGTTTGGTTTGTACTAACAGTGTTAGTACAGTTAGAGTGTATCAGCCCGTGACGCGCTTGTCAAGCTTTTCTTTACATCAGGAAAAAATAATGATAAAATGGTCCGAATAAAAAAGTCAAATTGCTTTTGCCGCAGGCACAGACGGATATAGTATTCACGGACCTAAGCCGTTCAATTCGCGATAGAATTCTCGAAGGGAGCTGTAAAATATGCGCAACCTCATCGATTTTGACCAAATGACGCTGGAGGAATGGTACAGGCTCTACGACCTGGCGAAAGACATCATGGGGGACCCCGCCAAATATATGAAGAGCTGCGAGGACAAGCTTGTCGCAACCCTCTTTTACGAGCCCTCCACCCGCACGCAGTTTTCCTTCCAGGCGGCGGCCCTGCGGCTTGGCGCCAAGGTCATCGGCTTTTCCGGCACCGCCGGCTCCTCGGTCACCAAGGGCGAAAATCTCAAAGACACCGTTCGCACTGTGGCCTCTTACAGCGACCTCATCGTCATGCGAAACCCGAGTGAGGGTGCGGCCTGTGCGGCCTCGCTCTACGCGCGGGTGCCCATTGTCAACGCCGGCGACGGCGGCCACCTGCACCCCACCCAGACCCTGACAGACCTGACGACGCTGACCGCCCTCAAGGGCGGCGTGAGCGGGCATACGGTCGGGTTTTGCGGCGACCTCAAAAACGGGCGCACGGTCCACTCCCTCATCAAGGCGCTGGTGCGCTTCCCCGGCAACGCCTTCGTGCTCATCTCAACGTCGGGCCTGCGGATTCCGGACTATGTCAGGAAGGTGCTGGAGGCCTCCGGCGCCCCCCACCGCGAGGAGAATTCGCTTGAAGCCGCAATCGGGGAGCTCGACGTGCTCTACATGACCCGCATTCAAAAAGAGCGCTTTGAGAGCGAGGAGGCCTATAAAAAGGAGGCCGGCGTCTACATCCTCGACGCGAAAAAGCTCGCGCTCGCCAAGGCCGACCTTGTGGTGCTGCACCCGCTGCCCAAGGTCGACGAGATCACAGACGAGGCCGACGAGGACCCCCGCTGCCATTACTTTGACCAAACGGAATTTGGCATGTACATCCGCATGGCGCTGCTGCACACCTTGTTAAAGGAGGGCAAGGAGGCCCGTCAGCCGGCCTGGCCGCGCCCCAATACCGATAAAATATGCGGCAACCCGCGCTGCATCACAAGGACCGAGAGCTACCTGCCAAAGCTCGGGGAGGGCGGCCGCTGTCTCTACTGCGACCACGCGCTGATATGAGTGTGAAGGCATTCGTCATTTTCGGCTCGCCAAACCCAAACGGCCACACGGCTAAGGCGGTCGACGGCCTCCTCACACAGCTTGGCGTCACCCAGCGGGAGCTCTTCTCCTGCTTTGAGCGGTATGTCGCCCCCTGCTGCGACTGCAGGGCCTGCGCCGCCGGCTCCGGCTGCATGCTCCGAGACGAATTCGACAAGCTCGAGGCGGGGGCGCGGGCGGCCGACCTGCTCATTTTCGCCTATCCCATCTATTTCGAGGGCATGCCGGCCCCCATGAAGGCGGTCATTGACCGCATGCAGCGGTTTTTTTATCAGGAAAAGGTCTGCGGCCGCATGCCGGTCGGAGAGGCAAAGGCCGCCGCTGTCGTCACAATGGGCGGGAGTAAAGTGGGCGACGTGCCGGGCGGGGTGCTGACCTTCGCCTCCCGGGCGCTCGGGGCCCGCTATGTCGGCCACGCCGCCGTGCGAAACACCGACACCGAGCCCGACTTCACTGAGCTTAATACCCTTGCGGAGAAGCTGAAATGACGAGACTGATTTTGAAAAAAGGCGAGGAGGCCCGCATGCTTGCGGGCCATCGCCATGTCTATATGAACGAGGTCGCCCGTATCGAAGGGGAGCTTGTACCGGGCGGCGAGGCCGAGGTCGTCACGGCGGCGGGCCGCTTTGTCGGACAGGGGCTCTTAAGCCCCGCCTCTAAAATCGTCCTGCGCATTTACAGCTACAAGCCTGTTGCCTTAGACCGGGAATTTTTTGCGGCCCGCCTCAAAGAGGCGTGGGATTACAGGCGGTCCCTTGGGCTTATGGACGCCTGCCGCCTTGTCTTCGGCGAGGCCGACGGGCTGCCGGGCCTTGTCGTCGACAAGTACGGCGACTGGCTCTCGGTGCAGATTCTGACGGCGGGCCTTGAGGCCCGCCGGGAGATGCTGTGTGAACTGCTCTGCGAGCTCCTCGCCCCCAAGAGCATTTACGAGCGCAGCGACGTTGCGGTGCGCCGCCGCGAGGGGCTGCCGGAGCGCAAGGAGCTGCTCTATGGAGATGTGCCGGACGAGGTTGTCATCACCGAAAACGGTTTTCTCATCGCCGTCGACGTCAAAGAGGGACAGAAGACCGGCCACTACCTCGACCAGAGGGAAAATCACGCCGCCATCGCCCCCTATGTCAAGGGCCGCGACCTGCTTGACGCCTGCTGCTTCACTGGCGGCTTTGCGCTGCACGGCGCAGGCTACGGCGCAAAAAGCGTCCTTGCGGCCGACATTTCGCTCCCCACACTTGAACGGGCAAAGGCCAACCTTGCAAGGAACGCCCTCACAGCCGAATTTGTGCAGGCCGACGTCTTTGAGCTGCTGCCGGACCTTGCGGCGAAAGGGAGGCGTTTTGGCATGGTGGTGCTCGACCCGCCGGCCTTTTGCAAAAACAAGTCGGCCCTCGAAAAAGCGTACAGGGGTTACCGCGAAATCAACTACCGCGCCATGAATCTCCTTGAGGACGGCGGCTACCTCGTCACCTGCTCCTGCTCCCACTATATGACGCCGCCCCTCTTCGAGGCGATGCTCAGGGAAGCCGCCATACTTGCGGGCGTGCGGGCGCGGCTGGTCGAAAGCCGCATGCAAAGCCGCGACCATCCGGTCGACCTCGCCGACGACGAGTCGCTCTATCTGAAATGCAAAATCCTGCGCATCGAGCGCAATTAGATATTGCC
>DATMXT010000310.1:0-3587 GCA_035561375.1 Terriglobales bacterium
GCCCAAAGACGCCCAAAACACCGAGCTCGCCTTTTTCGGCGGCAGCTTCACAGCCATCGACCGGGCGCTCATGGCGGCCTATTTAAAAGCGGGACAGGCCTATGTGACACGGCACGGACTTCGCGGGCTCCGGCTTTCAACAAGGCCGGACGCCATTGACGACGAGGTCTGCGGCATATTGCTGTCGCACGGTGTGACGACGGTCGAGCTCGGCGCCCAGAGCATGGACGACGCGGTGCTCGCCCGCTGCGAGCGGGGTCACACGGCGGCCGACGTCGAGCGGGCGGCCGCCTGTGTCAAAGGGGCGGGCATGGCGCTCGTCCTCCAGATGATGACGGGGCTGCCGGGCGACACCGACGGCGGCGCCCTTTCCACCGCCCGCCGTCTTGCGGCGCTCGCCCCTGACGGCGTGCGCATTTATCCGACCCTCGTGCTGCGGGGGTCGACCCTCGCAAAGGACAAGAGCTACCGGCCGCAGACGCTTGAGGAGGCCGTCGCCCTGTGCAAAACGCTCGTGGAGTTCTTTGACGGGGCAGGCATTCCGGTCGTCAAGCTGGGATTGCACGCCGAGGAGGGCTACGGGGCGGGGGAGCTTGTCGCCGGCCCCTATCATCCGGCTTTCCGGGAACTTGTGCAGGGGGAGATATATCTCGAGCGCGCAAAAGCGGCCCTCGCGGGGCTTGCGGGGCAGGTCGTCTTGACGGTGGGCAGGGGCAGAGCCTCCCAGCTTGCGGGTCAGGGCGGGCGAAACCGGAAAATTCTTGCGGCCCTGCCCGGCATTGCGGGCATAAACATCGCCGAAGACCCAAATATCGCCGGATTTGAGGTTGTAGCGACACGCAAAACATGATAAAATATTCTATCTGACGTACCTGAGAGGAGGAAAAGCCCCTGAAACTCAAGTCCATTGAAATCGTCGGCTTCAAGTCCTTTCCGGACGCCGTGACCCTGACATTCGGCGGCGGCATCACGGCCGTTGTCGGCCCCAACGGCAGCGGCAAGAGCAACATTGTCGACGCCGTCAAGTGGGTGCTCGGCGAGCAGAGCACCAAGAGCCTGCGGGGCGGCAAGATGGAGGACGTCATCTTCTCGGGGACGGCCCTGCGAAAGCCGACTGGGCTTTCGGAGGTCAGCGTCGTCATCGACAACGCGGACGGCAGCCTGCCGACGCCGCTCAGTGAAGTCAAGGTCACCCGCAGGCTCTACCGCTCTGGGGAGAGCGAATATCTCTTAGCGGGGCGGCCGGTGCGGCTCAAGGACATCAACGAGCTCTTCATGAACACGGGGCTCGGCCGGGACGGCTATTCCCTCATCGGGCAGGGCAAAATCGCCGAAGTGCTGTCGGTCAAAGGGGAGGAGCGCCGCACCATTTTCGAGGAGGCGGCCGGCATCTCGAAATACCGGTACAGCCGCATTGAGAGCGAGCGCAGACTGAAGTCGGCCGAGGAGAACCTCGTGCGGCTAAAGGACATCCTCTCGGGCTATGCGTCCCGGGTCGAGCCGCTTCGGGCACAGTCCGAAAAGGCCAAAAAGTACTTAGAGCTGCACGGCGAGCGCAGACAGCTTGAAATCAACGTCTGGCTCGACGCCATCGAGCGCTCGAAAGAGCAGACGGCGAAGGTGCGCGTCGACTTCGAGACGGTGGCGGCCCAGCTCGAGGACATCGCGGCGAGGCAGGACGGCATTGAGGCCTCGCTCGAGGAGCTTTCCCAGCGCACGGCGCAGGCCAACGCCGGGCTTGACGAGACGGTGCGGGCCCAGCGGGCGCTCGAAGAGGAGAGCGCCGCCGCCCGCAGCGAAGCCGCCGTCATGGAAAATGACATTCGACATAACGTAGAGCGTATCGCGCAGCTTGAGCGCACGGCCGTGACCGACGCCAAACTCGGGGAGCGGCTTGCGGCCGAGCGGGAGACACTGAACAGACAACTGGCTGAGCAGGAGGCGAAAAAAACCGCCCTGCTTCGTGAAATAGACGCCCTCGAAGCGCAGCTTGGGGCGGGCGGCGATAAGCCCCTCGAAGCGCAGATTTCGCGCATTGAGGAACAGGCGACGGCCGCCGCCACAGGGGAGACCGAGTGCCGGCTTGAAATCGGCAGGGCACAGGCATCTCTCACCTCGCTTGACGAAAACCGGCGGCGCAGGGACGAGGACAAATCGGTCCGGGAGTCAAAACTGCTTGAGGCGCGGCAAAAGGCGGAGGGGCTTGAGGCGGCGCTTGCCGACCGCAGGCGCCGGTGCCAGTCGGCCGACAATGTCGGCGCGGGGCACAGGAAAATTGTGGACAGCCGCGCCGAGAAGCTGGCGGCAGTCGACGAGGAGCTTGCGAAACTCGCCCGCACCATGGCCGAAAAGGCCGAGCGCCGCCGCCTGCTCGAGGGCCTCGAGCAGAGCATGGAGGGGTTTTCGGGCGCGGTGCGGGCCGTCCTGAAGGCGGCCGAGCAGAGCCGGCTGCGGGGCGTACACGGCACGGTCGCCTCATTGATTTGGGCTGAGGACAGGTATGCGACGGCCATTGAGACGGCGCTCGGGGCCGCCATGCAAAACGTCGTGACCGACACCGAGGCCGACGCCAAGGCCGCCATCGCCCTGCTCAGGGAGCGGGGAGCCGGGCGCGCCACTTTTCTGCCCATTGCGACCATCCGCGGCAGGGCCATGGAGGCCCCCCGCGCGGGGGGCGGATATTGCGGCGTCGCGTCGCAGCTTGTCAAAACCGATTCAAGGTACCGCGAAATTGTGGACAACCTCCTGGGGCGCACCGCAGTCGCCGAAAACCTCGACGCAGGCCTTGCCATCGCCCGCGACAACCGGTATCAGTTCCGAATTGTCACGCTCGACGGCCAGGTGGTCAACGCCGGCGGCTCCATGACCGGCGGCTCTCTGGCCAAGGAGACCGGCATCCTCTCCCGCCGCGGTGAAATTACGGCGCTCGAGGGCGAACTCGCCGCAATGGAAAAGCGCAGGGATTCGCTCAGGGAGGACCGGGTGCGGTTTGCGGGAGAGCTCGCGGCGGCACAAGCCAACCTCGAAGCGGCTTTGGCCGAGGGCCGGGTGGCCAAAGAGGAGGCCATTCGGTTTGAAAGCGAGCTTGCGGCCGTCAGCAAGGAGGCGGCCGGGCTCGAAGACGAACAGGGCTGGCTGCAAAAGGCCCACGAGGAGGACGCCGCCCGCGAGCGGGAGCTCACGCGCACCATCGATGAGGCCAAGGCGAGAGAGGGCGAACTTGCGGCCAAACGCGCCGGGCTTGAGTCCAAGGCCGCTGAGCTTTCCGCCGAGCTTTCCGCCCAGCGGGAACGGCTGGAGGGGCTTCGGGAGCGGGTCGCCGCCCTGCGGGTCGACCTTCTCATGGCCGGACGCGACACGGAACAGACGCTGCTCGACCTCGACAAAAATGGGGAGGCGGCACGGCTGAACTCCACCGGCTCGGACGACCGGACGGCCGAAATTATGCGGCTGACGGGCGAAAATGAGCGGCTCCAAAGCGAAATCGCGCGCCTCAGCGAGGCGCAGGCGCAGGAGGATGCGCGCCGCCGGGAGCTTGCGGCGAGAGCCTCTGAGCTTGCGGCGGCGCGGGACGAGGCCGAAGGGCG
>DATMXT010000311.1:0-3604 GCA_035561375.1 Terriglobales bacterium
CCTCGATACATTCCCATTCTGTTTTCTTATAGCATGTATAAAACTTTCTGTCAAGCGTTAAATAAGACTTGCTTTTTTGGGGAAAATTCGCAATAATATAGGGGAGGTGTTGGCAAATTTTATGGACAAATCCAACAAAACTGCTAAACAAAAGCGATTTTTGTTGTAAAAAAGAGCTGAGTTCATTATAATACCTTTATATTTAATTGGAGGTATTCGTTATGTATTCACTCTTTGTACCCGCAGAAGGCTACCGGACCAAATACGGTATTGTGGAAACACAGCGCGGCATCAAATTCATCAAAGACCGTTTCCAAAGGGAGCTTGCGGCGGCACTGAATCTGGAGCGGATTTCAGCTCCGCTGTTCGTGCGCCCCGAGAGTGGTCTTAATGACGACCTCAATGGCATTGAACGCCCCGTTTCGTTTGACATCAAGGCGCTTGCCGCCGAGGCGCAGGTTGTCCAGTCCCTCGCCAAGTGGAAGCGTTTCGCTTTGAAGCAGTACGGCTTTGAGCCCGGCAGCGGCCTCTACACCGACATGAACGCCATTCGCCGCGATGAGGACCTCGACAACCTGCACTCCATTTACGTCGACCAGTGGGACTGGGAGGCGGTCATCCAGAGGGAGGAGCGCAATTTCGAGACTTTGAAGTCGACCGTGCGCCGCATTTACGCCTGCGTGCTCTCGACCCAGCGGGCCGTTCAGGAGTTCATGCCCAAGCTCACAATGGAGCTTCCGGACGACATTTTCTTTTTGACCTCGCAGGAACTCGAGGACATGTACCCGAACCTCTCGATGAAAGAGCGGGAGAACGCCATCTGCAAGGACAAGGGCGCCGTCTTCCTCATGCAAATCGGCGACATTTTGAAGTCCGGCCTGCGGCATGACGGCCGCGCGCCCGACTACGACGACTGGAAGCTCAACGGCGACATTCTGGTCTGGTACGAGCCCATGCAGATGGCCTTTGAGCTCTCCTCAATGGGCATTCGCGTCGACGAGGGATCGCTTGTCGAGCAGTGCGAAAAACTCGGACTTGCGGGCAGGCTCAGCAGGCCCTACCACCAGATGCTCGTGAAAAAAGAGCTGCCCTACACCATCGGCGGCGGCATCGGCCAGTCGCGGCTGTGCATGCTCTTCCTCGAAAAAATTCACATCGGAGAGGTACAGGCCTCGGTGTGGCCGGCCGAAATGCTAAAAGAATGCGAAGAACAGGGAATTAAGCTGCTATAAACGAGAGGAGAAACAAAACGATGCAACGATGCGAGCTTGTCAATCTTGTAAAAGACCCCAAGGCGTATGAAGGCAAGACTGTAACCGTCGGCGGTTGGGCGAGAACGATCAGAGACTCCAAGACCATCGGCTTTGTCGAGCTTAACGACGGGAGCTGCTTTAAAAGCGTGCAGCTTTTGCTCGACGCCGGCAAGCTGAATAATTATAAGGAGATCGTCAAGCAAAACGTCGGCGCGGCGCTCGTTGCAAAGGGTACCGTCAAGCTCACCCCCGAGGCTCAGCAGCCCTTTGAAATCGTGGCTGAAGAGGTCGCAGTGGAAGGGGAGTCGTCGCCCGACTATCCGCTTCAAAAGAAAAAGCACTCCCTTGAGTTTTTGCGCGAAATCGCGCACCTGCGTGTGCGCACCAACACTTATTCCGCCGTCTTCCGCCTGCGCTCGGTCGCCGCAAAGGCGCTGCACGACTTCTATCAGGGCGAGGGCTTTGTCTATGTGAACACCCCCATCATCACGGGCTCCGACTGCGAGGGCGCCGGCGAGATGTTCAGGCTCACGACGCTTGACATCGGAAATCCGCCCCGCCTGCCGGACGGCTCCATTGACACGTCCAAGGACTTTTTTGGCAAGGAGACAAACCTCACGGTCTCGGGCCAGCTTGAAGCCGAGTGTTTTGCCCTGGCCTTTGGCAAGGTCTACACCTTTGGGCCCACCTTCCGGGCCGAAAACTCCAACACCGCCCGCCACGCGGCCGAGTTTTGGATGAACGAGCCCGAAATCGCCTTTGCAGAGCTCTCGGACAACATGGCCTTGGCCGAGCGCATGATCAAGTACGTCATCCGCGAAGTGCTCGAAAAGTGCCCCGACGAAATGGCTTTCTTCAATGAGTATTACGACAAGGGGTTAATTGAGCGGCTGACGGCCCTCATGAACGCCGAGTTCAAGCACATCACCTACACCGACGCCGTCGCAAAGCTCGAGGGGCACAAGGATGAGTTCGAGTATCCGGTCTACTGGGGGTGCGACCTCCAGACCGAGCACGAGCGGTATCTCACCGAGAAAATTTTCGGCGGCCCCGTCTTTGTCATCAACTACCCCAAGGAGATCAAGGCCTTCTATATGCGCCTCAATGACGACGGCAAGACGGTCGCCGCAATGGACCTGCTGGTCCCGGGCGTCGGCGAAATCATCGGCGGCAGCCAGCGCGAGGAGCGCATTGACGTGCTGGAGTCCCGAATCAAAGAGATGAAGCTGAGCTTGCAGGACTACTGGTGGTATCTTGAACTGCGCAAGTACGGCGGCACCAAACACGCCGGATACGGCCTTGGCTTTGAGCGGCTTGTCATGTACCTCACCGGGGTCGGCAACATCCGCGACGTCATTCCCTTCCCCCGTACGGTCGGCAAAGCGGACTTCTAAAATGTAAGCACCATTTTGACAATATAAGGCGGATGTCCGGGGTTTTATGCGCCGGGCTTCCGCCTTTACGGCGCGAAAAAGAAAAAAGATACATCATGTCTTTGGCGCACGACAGCCGTGAGCGCGCAGGGATTCCGCTCTCAGGCGGAATATCTCGGTCCCCACCAATCCGCGCACGGCCAAAGGGGGATGAACATGAAAAAATACGTCATCGGAATTGACGTCGGCGGCTCCATCACGAAAATCGCGGGCCTTGAGGACGGCGCTGTCATCGGCTGCCTTCAGGTCAAGGCCACGGACCCGCTGGCTTCGCTCTACGGGGCTCTCGGAAAGTTCCTGTCCGAAACCCGCATTTCGCTCGATGAGGTCGCCCGCATCATGATCACCGGCGTCGGCTCTTCAAGCGTCAAAAAGCCGGTTTTCGGCATTCCCACGAGCTTTGTGGACGAGTTTTTCTGCACCGGCCGCGGGGGGCTCTTCCTCTCCGGGCTTGAAAAGGGCGTCATTGTCAGCATGGGCACCGGCACCGCCTTCGTCTACGCCACGGGGGACTCCATTCTCCACATCGGCGGCAGCGGCGTCGGAGGCGGTACATTGTTAGGTCTTTCCAACGCCATTTTAAACGTCAGAGACGTCAAGAACATCGTGAAACTCGCCGAGGGCGGCAACATCCTCAACGTCGACCTCACAATCAGCGACATCACGGCAAACCCCGTCTCCAACCTGCCGCCCCACGCGACGGCCTCCAACTTCGGCAAGCTCTCGGAGCTTGCCACCCAGGCCGACATCGCCTTGGGGCTCTTGAACCTCGTCTTTCAGACCATCGGCATGCTGGCCATTTTCGCCGTGCGCAGCTACAATGAGGACAAGGTGGTGCTGACCGGCAACGTGGCCGAAATTCCGCAGGCTCGAATGCTCTTTGATGAGCTTGGCAAAATGTTTGCCATCGACTTCATT
>DATMXT010000312.1:0-4128 GCA_035561375.1 Terriglobales bacterium
CCGTGCTCAAGCAGCGCAAAATACGGCTGTCCCACCAGCGGATGAAAATCCTTGAATACATGTGCCAAAACCGAAATCATCCGACGGCCGACCAAATCTACACCGCTTTGCATGACGAGGAGCCCACGCTGTCCAAGACGACGGTCTACAACACGCTGCACATGCTGACCAAACGGGGGCTTATCCGGGAGCTCAGCATTGAAAACAGCGAGGCGCGGTTTGACATCGCCACCGCCGACCACGGACATTTCATGTGCACGCAGTGCGGCGACATCATCGATTTCGGCCTTGATTTTGAGCTTCTCACGGCAGCCGACCTGTCCGGGTGCGAGGTCAGCGATAAAAATGTCTACTTCAAAGGCGTCTGCTCAAAATGCCTGAAAAAAGCGGGCGGAAAGTGAGCGGGAAATTCCGCCTTTTGAAGAGCGCGATAAAAAGCATTCAAAGGCCGCGAAGCAAACGCTTCGCGGCCTTTGTGCCGGTCTGGAAAAGGGGGGGTCAATTCGGGTTTTGCTCCTCTCTCTTGACCATGCGAATTCTGTTTTTCGTCTTCAGGTAGTGCGGCCTTTTCGTCTTGGAGGTGGACTGGTTGGCCAGCGTCTCGGAGAAGTCCTCCTTGTTGTAGGGAGCCCAGGGGGCCATATAGGGGACGCCGAAGGTGTCAAGTGAGACAAGCTCAATGGCGATTGCGGTCAATATGATGGTAAAGCCTAAAAAGCCCAGGGCTCCCGTGAACATAATGAGCAGAAATTTGAGTATGCGAAAGGGGGTCATGAGCGTGTAGTCGGGGACGACAAAGGAGGAGAGCAGGGAGACTGCCGAAATGGTGAGCAGCACAGGGCTGAAAAAACCTGCCGCAATGGCGGCCTGTCCGATGACGATGGCGCCGACAATACCGATGGCGGGGCCGATCTGCTTTGGCACCCGGACAAGCGCCTCTCTGAGCAGTTCCACAATGAACTCCAACAGCACTGCGCCCACCAGTGCGCTGAAAGGCACCCTGACGCGCATCTGCGCAAGCGCGATGGCATAGTCGCTTGGCAGCACCTCGCTGTGAAAGGAGGTGACGGCGACAAACACGCTCGAGGCGGTCAGGGCGGTGAACATGGCGATATACCTCAGCAGTCTTGAAAACATGCCGAAATATTTGTTGTCGTACCGGTCGTCGCCGGAAATGAAAAACTCGGGGAAGGTCTTGGGGGCGCTGATTCCAATGCCGCTGCCATCCGCGAGCACGACGACCTTTCCCTGCAACAGCACATGGTAGGAGATGTCCGAGCGCTCGACCATGCCCATTTGGGGGAAAAACTTTTCTTTTTTGTTAAGCAAAAAGGTCTGCAGCTCGCCGGATTCGCTGATGCCGTCGACGTCGATGCGCTCGATGCGCCGCTCCACTTCTTGAACGAGGGCGTCGTTTGCGATATCCTGGATATAGATGACGGCGACCCGCGTCCTTGTCCGGACGCCGACCTCGAAATACCGGATGCGCAGGTTCGGGTCCTTGACCCGGTTTCGCAGCAGCGACAGGTTGACGTCGAGATTTTCGGTGAAGCAGTCCTGCGGCCCGCGTATCGTATAGGTCAGCTGCGGCTCCGAGACGGCGCGGTGCTCAACTTTTTTCAGATTGACGACCACATAGTTCAGGTCGTTGGAAAAGAGGATGACCACCATGCCCGACAGGACATGCTCCTGGACCTTTTTATAGTCTGTCTCAATGCGGCAGATGTCGGCGAAAATGATGCCGTTGAGCGCTTCCTTTGCGGTGGGGACCGTTTTCCCGGAGGAACAGTGCAGCACAAGCGGCTTGATGACGTCCTCGGCCAGCGCCCCTCTGTCGGTCAGCTGCGCAATAAAAAACAGCGCGACGCTCCCTGCCGCGTACGGAATAGACCGTTCGGAAAAATCAAGGCCGTTTGTCCGCAGCGTGTCAAGCAGCTTGTCAAAATCATTTTTACGCATGGATGTCCACGACCTTTCAATCCTTTTTCATTAGCTGATAGTCGATGCCCATATAGTCGATGCTCTTGTCTGCCGAAAAATGGACGTCGACTACCGGTGTGACGGCAATGGTTGAAAACGCCTCGTTCCAGTCGAGCGAATGAAATTCAACCGGATATTTGGCGCGAAAGGCGTCGTCAAACTGAAGATAGTCGGTTTTATAGGCGCGCTGCGCCTGAAAGACGGCCCCCATCACCTCACGCGTGATTTTCTCTTCAAGAACGCGCTCAATTTTCTCCTCATCTTTGTCAGTGAGTCCGTAGGGCGTTTTGAGATTCCCGTATCTGAGATACGCGTTGAATTCAAGTGTGACGGTCATGTTGATTTTGCCGTCGTCATACGAGGGCTTTATGCGCCTCTTTGTCAGCACCGCTTCCACCGTCAGCTCATATTCCCTGCAGGGAATTCGATAAAACTGCCTCGACTTTTCGACTCTCAGAATGCTGAGCCCGTCGGCAATCTCCACGGGAATGTGGGCGACGACCTTTGTGTCGTTGACGACCGCGTATCCGTTGAAGACCGTATATGTGTCTTGGAGGCCGATACAGGGGATGAGAATGCCGCTGTAGTCGTTCGAAAGGTTTTCAAGCAGCCTTGAGGTCGTCCGGGAGAATGCTTCGCCGGAGTTGTCGAGGTTCGTGATCGTATTTTCAATGGAGTAGCCGAGCGACTGCCCCTGCTCGTTGAGCGTCTTGAAAAGAGGCTCCATTTCCTCATTCGTAATGACCGTAAATACTTTTTTCCGGTAGCTCTCGTCGGCGCGAAGCCGGTACAGATACTCCACGAGGTCTTCCTTTGCGAAATTCTCGGCAATGAGCAGCGTTCTGACCCCGCCCATATAAATCGGCCTATCCAGCTGTTGGTCGAGATTTTCTCTGGCCCCAGTCAGTGTTCCCCCATGCGCCGATACCATAAAGTACTTTGCGCCCATGCCGGAACCGTTTTGTGCACCTTCCTGCTGCGCTTCTACGTTTGCGAACTCCACGTAAAACCAGAACTCGCCGTCTTTTTTATCAACGGCGATTGTAGTCGCAATCAGCTTGTCGTTGATATCCTTTGAGTCTTTTCCCACGGCCATGACGCCTGTGAACACCATCGTCGCAAGGCCTATGATCAGAAATTTCATATATTTGCTCATGCCCGGCCTCCTATAGACGACCCTTCGCTTTTAGTTTTATTTTTGCGGCAATCAGCAGCGCGCCCGGAATGAGAAATCCGGATATCAGGAGGGGGAGCACGACAATCCGGTCCAGGATACTGCCGATGTCGTCCACGTTCATCATAAGCATCCCAATTCCGTACAGCAGGATGCCCGCGGACACGACCAGCTTGACGCGGCTAACTTTTGGCAGGAGTTTTCCGACATGCTCGAGCAGGGCCACATAGACCATGACCATGCCTGCGAACAGGCTGGTCAGACCCACGGTCAGATAAAATATATCCGGGCGCTCAAGCACCGGTATCTGAACGATTTTAATGGCTTCGATCAGGGCGTCGTTGTACAGGGCGGAGTTGTTTAGACCCAAGACCATGATGGTGCACTCCACAACCATTATATAGAAGAGGCCAATCATCATCAGCGTGAAAAAAGCTACGCGGGGAGCTTTTTTGTTGGCGCGGGTGAGCGGAATGACCAGCAGAACCTCGATACCGCCAAAGGGGAAGATGAGCTTTGGAACTGCCGTGATGAGTTTACCGGCCTCAAGCGGATTGTACAGGGGCAGGATATTGTAGGCAATACCCTGGGGAAATGCGATGAGACAGAGCCCAACCGTCGTGATCAGGAACATGGTGCCGTACAGCTCGAAGAGCCTTGCCACGCAGGTGATGCCCTTGTGTGACACATACCCGAACAGTCCGACACTGACGCCCAAAATGATATATCGGGGCGTCTTGGGAAGAAAGTTCTCCTGAAGAAAATCGATCAGTTTGATTTTGAGATTGACTCCGATGACGATGAAATACAGGATATAGTAAACCGTGATGGCGCGGGCCACGAAGGTGCCGGCGATTTCTTTGCTGTAGTCATAGAGCGCTTTTCCGGGGAAGAGACCGCCGAGTTTTGTGATGACGACGGCCGCGCCGCCGAAGACCAGCGCCATTGCGAGCAGGGTGATCCATCCGCTTGTG
>DATMXT010000313.1:0-2207 GCA_035561375.1 Terriglobales bacterium
CTTTAAATCCTTGTAGTCGCTGTCTATGTATTTGAAGTAAATCGAGAGCTGGTCCCGCAAAATCTCGCGGCTGACGGCGACGTTCATCAGCGCCGCGGCCGTGAGCTCGACATACATGTGCAAGAACGGCTTGCCCTCCGGCGTGAACTCCTTGGCGGCCGTCCACCCGGCGACCGAGAGCCCCGAGAGCGACACGACCCGGTCAATGGAGACTTCGGAAATGCGGGTAAACCCGGCGATGTCAATGACGTCGGGCGTGCGGTCGATGTAGGCAAAGCGCGGCAGGGCCGAGCGGTCGGCCAAGCTGCCGACGCCGAGGCACCGGTACATGTCCCCCACCCGGTAGCGCATGAAGGCGCCGCCCTTGAAGACCGAGACGACAAGCTCATACTTCTCGCCGGCCACAACCTCGTCCATGAGCAGCGTGCGGGGCTGATAGGCGGGGTCGGCCTTGCTGCGGGCCGCCTCGTCCTCCGGCAAAAACTCGTAGAAGCAGGCGTCCGGGAAAAAGTACATGCCGTCGCGGTTCCAAGTCTCGCAGCCGACGCAGGTCGGCTCGGTGCCGGCGAAGACCTCGAGCGGGCGAATGCCCCACATTTGCTCCAGCTCGTCCTTGTAGCAGTTGTTGTCGGTGCCGGCCACCATGAAGCCGCGCAGCTTGAAGAAATCCTTGGGGAGCAGCGGCCGGTTTTCCTCTTTGGCCCTGCGCTTTGCGCGCAGGTAGCGAATGGCCATCGCGGGCGAGACCGACTTTTTGCCGCCGTCGCCGCCGCCGAGCTTGCCAAAGCTGAGGCTGACGCAGTAGACGACGCTGCCAAGGCCAAAGAAATAGTCGATGCCCTTTGTCATGCCGAGCTTGAAGCCCTGCTTGTTGGACTCGGAGAAGCTCATTTTCTCGGCCTCCCGCACCGGCGGCAGGAACTCAATGTCGACCTCGTCGCAGATGACGCGCGGCAAAAGCCCCGTGGCGTAAGGCAGCGGGGCGAGTCCGTATAAAAAGGTGTTGTTCGGGGAAATGTCGAACTTCCCGTAGCCGGTGCTGGTCGCCAGCATCATGCAGGACATGATGTTGTGCTTAAAGGTGTTCAGCATGCCGGGGGTGTAGGGCGCCAGCTTCACCGGGTGCCGCCCGCCCTCCCAGGTCGTCTGAATCCAGGTGGTCGGGGTGTCGGGCAGCATGTCGTCCCGGCGCATGAGCAGCGTGTCGGCGTAGTCTGAATAGGTCGTCAGCGGGAAAGTGGCGCGAAAGGCGGCGACCGAGTCGGCGACGGCGCCTTTGAGCATGTGTTTGCCGAGGGAGCAGCTTGTCCACAGCGAGAGCTGTTCGAGCATGAGCCGGCGCTGAATCGTCATGTACCGCTCCATATCAAGCGCCAGAAAGCCGCAGTACTCGGCCCAGAGCTTCTCGCGCGAGACGCTCTTCAGCTTGTCCTGAAATCGCACAGCCCACACCCCCTGTCTGTTCTGTCTTTTGTATGCTTATGTTGTACGCTGCGCCGGCGGCTTAAGTTTTGCCGCGGCGAAAGCCGGGAATCAAAAACGGGACGCCGCGTCTATAGTCGCCGTAATCGTCAAACACGCGGGGAAAAAGGTAAAGGTCCTGCCAGACGACGTAGGCGTAATTTGCGCAGGTGTTGAGCAGGTATGCCAAGAGAAGTTTCTCCGAGGGGAGCGCCAGATATAAAAACAGGTACATTCCGGCAAACCACAAAAGGCCGGGGTGGCGGCAAAGCCCGTACATGCCGGTGCGGCAGACTTTGGGGCGGCCGGAGGGCGATATGTAGGTCTCTTTAAAGGGAATCGCAAAAAAGAGGGAATAGATGAGGAGGATGAAAAAGCAGGCGGCAGCTCCCCCGAAGAGGGCAAGGCGCCAGGTGGGGGCTCCCGGCAGCAGCGGCAGGGAAATTGCGGCCGTGGCCCAGGCTAAAAGCCCGCAGCCGAGGAAAAACGAGGCTCTAAGCATTTTTGTTTTCCAAAGCAGCGTGTTGAGGTCGCCGAGCACAAAGAGACAAAACGCCGAGAGCCCTAAGCACAGTTCCCGCATTTTTCGTCCTTTCCGGTGACTTCCAAGCCGAGTTTGCGCGTTTTCGTCGTCAGGTGTCTGTATAAAAAACACCTTTACACCATTTAGTACCAAAATTATACAACGATATTGGTAAAGTTGCAATAGGATATTTGGATATATTTGGTTATATTTAGTTATTTAT
>DATMXT010000314.1:0-3445 GCA_035561375.1 Terriglobales bacterium
GTTGCGAGATATGTATTTTCCCTATAGAATTTTGCGCCGGACTCTTTTCTAAAGATGGCTAAAATTCTTTTTGTGGGAACGGTCGTTAAATCCCTGATATCCTCCCTGAGTACAGTGTTCGGCACATAGTAATTGCCACTGCGCACAAACCCTAAACATGCCTTGACATTGCCGGCCAGTTTATCCGTGAACAGTTCTGTTTTTGAATGATTATAGTCGCCGAGCATTTTCGCGGTTTTATGGATATCGGTGATCAGGGGTAGCACTTGCAGTTTCATTTCCGTTGTGCCGCTTTTAGTGAGTTCGACATCCGAGGGACTGAGCCGGCCGTCAAGGCATTTTTGATAAAAGTGTTTGCCGCTCAAATGATCACAACGGATACCCGTGAGATGCAGAAAATTTCCCGGCAAAAATACCGCCTCAATGCTCTCGACTCTGCCCGAATTGTCAAACACAAAGAGCAAATTTTTATTTTCGAGATTGAGCCGGTATTTTTTTGCGCAACCTGTGATCACCTTTATGGCTTCCTCTTTTTTCATGTTGCTCCCTCATAGTTCTAAAGGGGAGCAGCCATTCCGCAGAATTGGCACTCCCCTTTAATGGCTGATTTTTTCGCTGTCCGCCAGCCGTTGGTACATACGCCCAACAAAGACACAAGTTTTTCCGTTGCTTGCCAACCCCCGGCACATTCGTCCGGGATTCGTGTCGGATTCAAGTGTCAGCCCACTGAATAGATTTCTCTACTCTACAATAGTATTATACGCATTCCAGTAATTTATGTCAAGTGTGAAAGGTGGTTCTTTGTAATTATCGCTTTCAATCAGAGTATAGCATAAAAGCACATATTTGTCACTTTGTAAAAAGGGCCCCGGCATGCGCCGGGGCCTTTCCTACTCATCTGTTCGTCCGCAAAGCGGCGGCCCACGCCGACGCAGGAACATGCCTTCGGCGGCGCAGCACACCGTCACGCCGCCGCCTTCCAGTGCAGCAGCAGGGCGGAGTTGAGGATGACGGCCACTGAGCCCGCGTTGTGCACCAGCGCGCCGGTCACGGGGTTCAGGACGCCGGCCATGGCGAGGGCGACGGCCGCGAAGTTAAGCGCCATTGAAAAGGTCAGGTTGAGCCGGATGGTTTTCATCATCCGCTTTGAAAGCGCCAGCAGGTGCGGCAATTCCCTGAGCTCGTCGTCCACAAGGACGATGTCGGCGGCGTCCACGGCGATGTCGCTGCCGACGCCGCCCATCGCAATGCCGACGTCGGCTTTTTTGAGGGCCGGCGCGTCGTTGACGCCGTCGCCGATCATGCAGACGGACCTGCCCCGCGCCTGATAGGCGCCGATGGCCGCCAGCTTGTCTTCGGGCAGGCAGTTGGCGCGCACCTCGCCGATGCGAAGCTGCCCCGCGATGGCCCGGGCGGCGTTTTCGTGGTCTCCGGTCAGCAGGACGGGCGAGACGCCAAGCGCCTGCAGCCGGCCGACCATGCCGGCGCTTTCGCCGCGCAGCGTGTCGGAGAGGACGAGGTATCCGGCGGGCGCGCGGTCGACGGCTATGTAAATCACGGTGCAGCCCTGCGACAAGGCCGCCCGCGTCTGCGCCAATATGCCGGGCGAAAGCGGCACGCCCTCCCTTTCAAGCATTTTTGCGCTGCCGGCGAGCACGGTTTTATTCTGGACGACGGCCGACACGCCGTAGCCCGGGTACATTTTAAATCCGTCGCAGGGCAGTGGGCCGGCGCCGGCGCGCTGCCGGTGGCAGCGCACGACGGCCTTGCCGAGCGGGTGCTCCGACAGCCCCTCGGCGGCGGCGGCGAGCGCGTAGACCTCGTCTTCGCCAAAGCCCGGCATGCCCGCGGCCGCGACGACCTGCGGGGCGCCGTGGGTCAGGGTGCCCGTCTTGTCAAACGTGATTTCGGACACCGCCGCAAGCCGCTCCAGGGCGTCCCCCTCGCGGACGAGAAAGCCGTGCTTGGCGGCGTTGCCGATTGCCGCCATGATTGCGGTCGGAGTGGCGAGCACCAGCGAACAGGGGCAGAACACCACCAGAATGGTGACGGCGCGGAGCATCTCGCCCGAAACGGCGTAGGCGAGCCCGGCCGCCGTCAGGGCGGCGATGACGACCCAGGTCGCCCACCGGTCGGCAAGGCCCACGATTTTGGCCTTTCCCGCGTCGGCCGACTGCACGAGCCGGATCATGCGCTGGATGGAGCTGTCCTCGCCGACCTTGACGGCCCGCATGTCAAAGGCCCCGAACTGATTGACGCTGCCGCTCGACACCTCGTCGCCGGCCGCCTTGTCGACCGGCAGGGGCTCCCCGGTCATCACCGCCTGGTTGACCGAGGTCTGCCCCGAGAGGATGACGCCGTCGACCGGGACGGTTTCGCCGGGCAGCACCCGGAGAAGGTCGCCGACCCTGACCTGCTCGGCCGGGACGACGGTCTCGGAGCCGTCCGCGACCACTCTGGCCGTCTGCGGCGTCAGGCGGACGAGCTTTTCGATGCCGGCCCGCGCCTTTGCCACCGTCAGCTCCTCCAGCAGCGCGCCGAGCTGCATGATGAAGGCCACTTCGCCGGCGGCGAAGACCTCGCCGATGTAGACCGAGGCGACGAGGGCGAGGGAGACCAGCACGTCGGCCTTGACGTCGAACCTTGTGACAAGGCCGATGACAGCCTCCAAAACGATGGGGACCCCGCACAGGACGATGGCGGCCCAGGCCGCGTCAAACGGCAGCGCCGCCAAGTCGAAAATGCTGACGCAAAGGGCGATGCCGGACACGGCCAGCGCAGCCGTGTCCTTTTTCGTGCCGCCCGTCTCCAGCAGCCGCTCGATTTTCGCCGCGACAGTTTGCATAAGACCTCCTTTTTATACCTATAGGGGTATGCGTATATAGTATACCCGTGGGGGTATGCCTTGTCAAGGGACGCGTAAAAAAAGGGGGCGGTCCCGAAGGACCGCCCCGACGCTTTCGCCGACGCTGCCGCCGTCACTGCATGTTCGCAAACCGCTCGACGGCCTTGGTGAAGCTCTCAATTGTCTGCTCCGGGTCGCCGTGCTCGAGCCCGTCCCGCACGCAGTGCTTGATGTGGCCCTCGAGCACGACCTGACCGACTTTGTTGAGCGCGGATTTCGCCGCGCTGATTTGCGAGAGGACGTCCTCGCAGGGGATGTCCTCATCGACCATGCGGTCGATGGCCTGAATCTGGCCGAGCACTTTTTTCAGCCTGCGGTGGATATTGTCCGCGTCCATGCACTGTCTCATGACGACACCTCCGTACCCTAAGGGGTATATGTATTTACAGTATACGGGAAACCGCCGGCGTTTGCAAGCCCGGCAAAAATGGCAGGACGGCGGGGCGCAAAAAGGCCCCGGCGCATGCCGGGGCCTTGTAGAGTGTCGAAAAACCTGCTGGTTTTCCGCCAAGTGAGCGGTGCCAGCGCGCGAAGTGAATT
>DATMXT010000315.1:0-11222 GCA_035561375.1 Terriglobales bacterium
CACAAGCGCGGAGTGCGCGCGGGCTACGCCAAGTTCGAGACTTTCCCCATCTGGAACCTGCCGCTGCGCCACCCCGTCAACCTCGCCTACGAGGCGGCCACGGCCGACCTGCGCGACTTCAACATGATCGACTCCTTCCACCTCGAGGCCTACGGAAAGGCCACCGTCAACTACAACCGCGACGTGGAGATTTTTCCGGTTGTGGCCGCCATGTTTGAGTACATTTACGGCACCTGCCCCTACAAGTCGCCGACCGACATGGGCGTCAACATGGCGGGGTACGCCATTGTCGACGACGAGGCCTGCCGCGAGGCGGCCTTAGACGAAATCGTTCGCCGCTACTACCGCGGGCTGTACGACCGCCGGGTCGGCCGGGCCGACGACGAGACGGTTATGAAGCACGAAATGGTCATGCACCAGGCCGGCATTGACGCCGACCGCCGCAAAGTGGTCGCCCCGGCCCTCGCCAAGGCCGCCGCGACAGGCGAGCCGGCGGCGGCCATTGAGCTGCCGGACGGCGCCATCGTCACCGGAAAGACGTCGGCCCTGCTCGGCGCCTCCTCGGCGGCGCTCCTCAACGCCCTCAAGGCGCTGGCCGGCATTCCGGACGACATCACGATGATCGCCCCCGCCGTCATTGAGCCCATTCAGCGCCTGAAGGTCGACGCACTGGGCGGGCGCAACCCCCGCCTGCACACCGATGAGACCCTTATCGCCTTAGCCATTTCGGCCGTCACCTCCGGCGTCGCCGCCAAGGGGCTCGCCCAGCTTCCGAAGCTCGAGGGCTGCGAGATGCACTCCTCAGTCATCCTCTCGCAGGTCGACAGCGACATGGCGAGGAAGCTCGGCATGAACCTCACCTGCGAGCCGGAATATGAGACAAAAAGGCTGTACCACAAATGACCTCATGGGGGGTACCCAGTACCCCCCATGTACCCCCCGGTTTCGCGCCCGAATGGCGCTAAGTCAAGGTGTTTTTCCGCCGCACATGTCGCCGGAAAAACGGATTTAATTCCCCTCCGGGGGAGAGACAAAAAGCGCCCCGCAATGCGGGGCGCTTTTTATGCGAACTAAATCAGTCCTTGGGGACGGCGGCGTCGCCGTAGGTCTTGAAGAGGACGAGGTGCTTCTCCATCTCCTCGTCGGAGAGCAGCACGGGCTCGACGCCCATGGCTTTGGCCTGCCAGTAGAGCTGGCAGCAGTACTCGACTTCCTCGAGCTTTTTGAAGGCGTTGGCGACGTCCCGCCCGCCCGTGAGGATGCCGTGGTTGGCCATGATGGCGGCATAGCGGTCTTTCATAGCCTTGACGACATTGACGGCCAGCTCCTTCGTGCCGAAGGTGGCGTACTCGGCGCACCGGACGTTTTTGCCGGCCAGCGCCACGAGGTAGTGGAGCGCCGGCAGCTCCCACCGCATGCACCCGAGCGTCGTGGCGTAGTTGGTGTGGGCGTGAATGACGCCGTTAATTTCGGGCCGGTCGACGTAGACCATGCGGTGCAGCTCGTGCTCGGTCGAGGGCTTCAAGGGGGCCTCGATGAGCTTCCCGTCGAAGTCGAGAATGGCGACCTCTTCGGGTTTGATGGTGAAATAGTCCTTGCCGGAGGGCGAGAGCGCAAAATAGCCGAGCTCCCGGTTTGCGACGCTGACGTTTCCGCCCGTGCCCTTGGTCAGCCCCGTGGTGATCAGCTTTTTGCCGTATTCAACGACGAGCTCGCGTTCTTTTTGCATCAGCATATAAAGTTCCTTCTTTCTATGGTTGTTATTTTGAGAAGAGCAGAGGCTCGCCCGCGATATGGCGGCGCACCTCGGCCACAGCCATTTTCGTGTGGTTGATCATGGAGTCGATTGCGGCGCCCGACATGTGCGGCGTGACGACGACATTGTCAAGCTCGCCCGAGACATAGGGGTGGTTCGCCTCAAGCGGCTCGTTTTCAAAGACGTCGAGGGCGGCGCCGGCAATGAGCTTTTGCCGCAGCGCCTCAATGAGGTCCTTCTCCACAACGACGTTGCCGCGGCCGTTGTTGATGAAAAAGGCCGTCGGTTTCATCTTTTTGAAGCAGTCGAGGGTGAAGAGCCCCGTCGTCGCCGGGGTCGGCTTGACATGGCAGGAGATGAAGTCGGACTCTTTGAGCAGCGTCTCGAAGTCGACTTTGCGAATGCCGGGGGACTCGACTTCCAGCTCGTTTGCGTAGGGGTCGTAGATGTTCAGGTACATGCCAAAGCCCTGATGGGCGATGCGGCCGACCCGCCGTCCGATGGAGCCGTAGCCGACGATGCCAAGCGTGCGGCCGAAGAGCTGCATGCCCTGCAGTTCATTGTAGGGCGAGCGCCCGCCCACGACCCCCCAGGTGACGTCCTTCTTCTGGGGGACGGGCTCGTTTGAGAGGTAGGTGCCGTCGGCAATGCGCGAGAGGGCCTGCGGAATTTTGCGGGCGGCCATAAGCATGAGGGCGACCGCGAACTCGGCCGTGCAGTCGGAGTTGCGCCCCGGCGTATAGGAGACCGGAATGCCCCTCGCCTTTGCCGCCGCGAGGTCGACGTTGATGGGGTTGGAGCGGGCGCAGACGATGAGCTTTAAGTCGGGGGCGTTCTCAATGACCTTGGCCGTGACGGCGTCGTAGCTGGTCATGAAAATTTCGCAGCCTTTAAGCTTTTCAATTTGCTGCTCCTCGGTCAGCTTGACGGGGCCGAAGCGGTACCCGTCCTCGACGACGTCGCACATGTCAAAGAGGGGGGCAATGCCGCCCTCGTCGACTTCGGCCGTGAGCAGGAGGCGCGGTTTTGACATTTCAACCATATCCTTTTCAGTCATTCTTCACATAGGAGGCTCTGGCGTCCCAGAAACCGTACATATTCGGACGCACATCGCGATACAGTTTATAGAGCTCCATATACCGGCCGTGGCGCGCCATGTCGGGCATGTAGACGGCCTTGATGCGGGAGAGCCCCCGCGAGGCCGACAGCGGGTCGGCAAACATGCCGCAGGCGACGCCGGCCGACAGCGCAGCGCCCTTGGCCGCAAGCTCCCGGTCTGTGGAGACAGACAGCTCCCGGCCGAGGCAGTCCGCGAGCATCTGCACCCAAAAGCCGCTGTGGGCGCCGCCGCCCGACAGGAAGACCTTACCCGGCGTGTCGCCAAGGTCGGCGAGGCAGTCGTAAGACGAGAGCACGATGCCCTCGTAGACCGCCCGCAGCATCTGCTCCCTCGTCGTCGTGGACTTGAGGCCGGAAAACTGCCCGCAGGCGTTTTCGTTGATGAAGGGGGCGCGCTCCCCCGAGACGCTGGTGTAGGGGTGGAAGACGACGCCTCTGCTGCCAATCGGAATTTTAGAGAGCGGCTCCTCCAAGGCGGTGACAAAGCCGACGTCAAACTCCGGGACTGCGTAGAGCACCGTCAGCGCCCAGTTGAGGTTGGGGGTGCCGGCCATGGTGCCGGCAAGGCGCGAAAAGAGGCCGGGCGTGCAGTGGGCCTCCCAGCTCATGGACATGGGGTGGGTGGGCGCGTACTCCGGCATGACAATCTGGTGCATCAAAGTCGTGCCCATCGTGATGCAGATGTCGCCCTCATTGACGGCGCCGGCCCCTGCCGCGGCCGAAATGAGGTCGAGCATGCCGCCGCCGACCGGCGTGCCCTCAAGCAGGCCCGTGAGCTCGGCGGCCTCCGGCGAAATTTTGCCCGCCTCGCCGCAGGAGGGCAGGATGGGGGGCATGAGCCTTGCGAGCTCCGGCACGCCGAGCGCCTCGAAGAGGTCGACTGCCGGGCACATGGCCGAAAGGTCCAAGAGCGACGTGGAGGCGTCCGACGGCTCCATCAGGGGGACGCCCGTCAGCTTATACCGAATGTAGTCCTTGCAAAAAAAGATGTACCCCGCTTTTTTTAAAAGCTCCGGCTCGGTGCGGGCCGCGTGCACGACCTGCGAGATGGTGGTGCCGGACTTGGGCTGGCCCCCGAGCGTCAGGTTGAACACGCGCTCCATACCGGGCTTTGCCCGCAGCGACAGCGCCGTTTCGATGGCCCTGCCGTCGTTCCAGAGCCGGGCCATGCCGATGGGCTCGCCGTCTTTGTCGACCAGCCACAGCCCCTCGCCCTGTCCGGACACGCCGAGCCCCGCAATGTCGGCCCCCGTGAGGCCCGCCTCCTCCAGCACCCGCCGGATGCAGCGGCAGACGACCTGCCAGAGCTCCCGCATGTCCTGCTCCGAGCGGTTGCCCCCCGGGTTGTAGACCTTGTTGTCGGCGGCGAACGCGGCGACTTCAGTTCCCGCCCCGTCGAAGACGACGGCCTTGACCCGGCTTGTCCCGGCGTCAATGCCGATCAGGTATTCGTTCATAATCCCAGCATGTCCTCGAGAATTTCAACCGAGTCCTTCACGAGGTCGGCGCAGACGACGCGGTGGAGGTCTTTCTCCTTGACATAGGCGGCGCCCTCCGGCGTGGAGGAGTTGACGCCGAGCAGCGTCTCGCAGTCCACGCGATGGCCCTTGGCCTCAAACCGGGAAAGAAATTCCCTTGCGATCGGGCCCGACGCCTTCTTGGTCTCAAGGTCGTTCGGGACGGTCTGGCCGTATCTCAGGCCGAGCACCATGAGGCCGCCGGTCAGCACGCCGCAGACGCCGCCCCGCTTGAGCCCGCCGCCGAACATGGCCGAGAGCTTTCTGGCCGTCGTGACGTCGACGCCGAAATCGTCGCAAAACACTTCCAGCACCGCCTGCGAACACGAAAAATTGTCTTTGAGCATGAGGTCTGTCGCTTTCTGGGCCCTTGTCATCCGTTATTCCTCCATATCAGTCATTTTGAGAGTTTTTATGATGAGAACATTATACTTCACCGGGAGTGCGACCGTCAACAGGAACAGGGGCCCCGAGGGTGGCATATGATGGTCACGGGGTGGTCTATATCATCACAAAACAAATGAGAAAAAACAGTCAGGTAAGACGAGTGCTCGGACGCGCAATCAAGTCCGGCAGCCCCATCCCGCCGCACTTCGGGGAGGGTTCATGCGGCGGGAAGGTCCCGCCGTTTTGCTGTCCCGGCTTTCGGCGGCTCTATTTTTACGACTCCCTGCCCCCCGAGCTCTTATGGCTCGGCGCGCAGCTGACGAGATGCAGGAGCGGATGCAGATGCAAATGAAAAGTGTTTTTTTGGACCCCGGCCACGGCGGTCTGTGGCGCGGAGAGTGCACACAGGGCCTGCGCGAAAGCAGGCAAAACCTCTGCGTCTCCAACAAGGCCGCCCGAATTCTTGAACTTGAGGGGCGCCTTGTCCGGTGCTCCCACCGCGGCGACAGCCGGCTGCCCCCCGAAGGTCGGGTGGCGGCGGTCCGCCGCTGCGAGCCGGGGGCCCTTGTCGTCATCCACCACAGCAGGCGCAACACGCCCTGCTATGTCTCAGTGGGCGGCGCGCCGGGCGCGGGGCCCGCGACCGAGGCGCTCGCCGCGTCGGTCGCGGTGCGGCTGGCCGAACTCGGGCTGACGGTCCGGGGCCTGCCCTGCATGGAGGAGCGGTGCGGCGACGTGCTGCAGGTGCAGGAGAGCGCCGGGCGGGCCGGCATTGTCGTGGAATTCCCGCTGTGCATCCGCTGCGTCACATGCAGAGATGAGTACGCGCGGGCGATCGCAACCGGTGTGTCCAATTATCTTGACCTATCTTGACAACGCGATATCCTTAAGGTAATATGAAGTGGACTTTTGTATTAATTAGTAATAATGTGATGTAACTCGTCAAAATGCAGGGAGGTGAACGTATGAATATTAAAAAGTTGAATAAGACCTACTTCGAAATCGCGTGTTATATTGCGTTCGCCCTCTGTGCCGCCATTGCTTTCTACGGGCTCTTCTTCCATTATCCGGCGGTGGCGGCGGTCGCCCGCAAACTGTTCCGGATGATGAAGCCGATTATTTACGGATTTGCGCTGGCCTACCTGATTTCACCCGTCATCGACTGGATAGAAGTGTCCTTTGTACATACCGTTTTTCCGAAGGTGACCGACGCCGGCCGCCGCCGCGCCTTAGCCGTGGTCTTCTCCTACGCCGTGCTTGTGACCGGCATCGTCATCTTTTTCTCAATGGTGCTCCCGCAGCTTGCGGCCTCGGTCTGGGGCCTTTTAGAGCGCGGCCCGGAGTACTTCCGGTCGGCCGTCGACTTTGCGGTGCACCTCTACGACAGGATTCCCTTCCTTGACTCCACTTTGACAGACGCCGACATCCTGACGGTGACGGACACGGCCCTCGCGCGGCTGGGCGACTGGATTGCCGACCGGCTGCCGCAGGTGCTCGGCATCTCGTTTTCCATGGCGAGCTCGGTGTTCAACGTCATTGTCAGCACGGTGCTCTCCATTTACATCGTCGACAGCAAGGAGCACTTAAAAGGTCAGTTCAAAAAAATGCTGTACGCCTACCTGCCGCAAAAGCGGGTCAACCGCCTCATTGACATCGCGCATGACGCCGACCGCATTTTCGGCGGCTTCATCACCGGCAAAATCATCGACTCCATCATCATCGGCCTCATCTGCTACTTCGGCATGAGCATCATGGGCATGCCCGAGATCACGCTGATCTCCTGCATTGTGGGCGTGACCAACGTCATCCCCTATTTCGGCCCCTTTATCGGCGGCATTCCCACCGTCGTTCTCATGCTCTTCCTCGACCCGTCGAGGGCCATTCTGTACGCCGTCTTCATCATTTTGCTTCAGCAGTTTGACGGCAACATCTTAGGCCCCAAAATTCTCGGAGACTCCATCGGCATTTCCGCCCTGTGGGTCGTCGTCTCAGTCACATTCTTCGGCGCGCTGCTCGGCGTTTTCGGCATGTTTTTCGGCGTTCCGCTCTTTGCCCTGCTGCACAAGCTCCTGAGCGACTCCATCCGGCTGCACCTTGAAAAAAAGAAGCTGCCGGTCGAGACGGCCACCTATGAGGAAAACCACTTCAAACTGGAAGAATCCAAGGAATAGACAGACTTTTGAGCGCCTGTTTTCCGGCGCGAAGTGAAATAACGGCCTGTATTTAAAACGGCATGACCTTTTCGGTCATGCCGTTTTTTGCGCGCTCCCGGGTGCGTTTCGCCTTCTCTTTAAATGGCCTCGGCGTTGACAAACTGGCTTTGCCACAGCTCGGCGTAAAAGCCGCCCTTTGCGAGCAGCGCGTTGTGGCTGCCGCTCTCCGCAATGTCCCCGTCCTTCATGACCAGAATGACATCGGCGTCCCGCACGGTCGAGAGCCGGTGGGCGATGGTGAAGGAGGTGCGCCCCTTTGTGAGACGCTCCATGGCCTTTTGCACAATGAGCTCAGTGCGGGTGTCGACCGAGCTCGTGGCCTCGTCCAAAATGAGCAGCGGGGCGTCGGCCACCATGGTGCGGGCGATGGTGAAGAGCTGCCGCTGGCCGGCCGACATGTTGGAGGCGTCGCCGAGCACCGTGTCGTAGCCCTTTGGCAGCGACAGGATGTAGCGGTCAATGCCGACGGCCCTGCAGGCCGCCCGAATCTCCTCATCGGTCACGCCCTTTTTCGAGTAGGCGATGTTCTCCCGCACCGTACCCTCAAAGAGCCAGGTGTCCTGAAGCACCATGCCGAACATGGCGTGGACGGCCTCGCGGGTCATGTCGGTCGTCTTGACGCCGCCAATCGAGATGGAGCCGCCGAGGGGTTCATAGAAGCGCATGAGCAAATTGACCAGCGTCGTCTTGCCGGCGCCCGTGGGCCCGACAATGGCCACTTTCTGCCCCGGCGCAATGCGCGCTGAGAAGTCGTGGATAATCGTGCGGTCCGGCGTATATCCGAACTTCACATGGTCAAAGACCACTTCGGCGTTTGCCGCGTCTCCCGCCGCGAGCTTGCCGGTCTCATCCGCCATTTCGGGCTCCCGCAAAAAGGCAAAGACCCGCTCGCTGCCGGCCGCCGCCGACTGAAGACTGGTGGCGGCGTTTGCCACATGCCCCAAGGGCTGCGTGAAGAGCTTGACATAGACGATGAAGGCCACGATGGTGCCGAAGTCGATGAGCCCCCGCTCTTTCATGAAGGCCCCGGCCACGCAGACCGCGAGGTAGCCGAGGTTCCCGACAAACTCCATGGCCGGCATCATGATGCCGCTGTAAAACTGGCTCTTCCAGTTGTTGACGAAGAGCAGCTCATTGAGCCGCGCAAACTCCCTGCGGGACTGCCGCTCGCCGCCGTAGGCCTTTACGACGGTGTGCCCCGCGTAGACCTCCTCAATGTGGCCGTTTAGCTCGCCGAGATACCGCTGGCGGTCCACAAAATATTTTTGCGAGTGGACGATGATGGTCCGCATGGCCCCAAAGCCGACGAGGCTTGCGAGAAGGGCCACCGCCGCGAGCGGCAGGTTCAAGCGCAGCATCATGGCGGTGCCCAGGGCAAAGGTGGTGACGCCGGTCACAAGGTCGCCGAGGCTCATGGACAGCGACTCGCCGATGGTGTCCACGTCGTTTGTCACGCGGCTGAGTAGGTCCCCGAAGGAGGCCTTGTCAAACGCGGTCAGGGGGACACGGTTGATTTTCGCCGAGATGTCGGTGCGCAGATTTTTTGAGATGAGCTGCGAAAAGGTCGCCATCAGGTAGGACCGCCCGTAGGCGAGCAGGGCGCTCAGAATATACAAACTCACCAAAAGGGCGGCAATGCGCAGCACCGCACCGGTGTCGATAAAGCCCCCTTCCATGCCGGAAGTGATTATGTTGGTGACGGTTTTGAGCTTCGCGGGCCCCACAAGGCTTAAAATGACGCTGGCAACGGCGCTTGCGAGGGCGAGGAACATCATGGCCGTGTACCGGCCCCCGTAGTGCAGCAGCAGTTTCCAGGCGCCCTTAAAGTCTTGGGGCTTTTCCATGGCCTTCATGCGCCCGGGTCCCCGCCCGCCGACGCCGGGGGCGTTCATATTGACCTGACCTAACGTGTAGCTGTCTTTTGCCACTGGGAAAGTTCCTCCTCCGAAAGCTGTGTGCGCGCAATCTCGCGGTACACATCGCAGTTTTCAAGCAGTTCGCGGTGGGTGCCGGAGCCGACAATCCTGCCGTCGTCGAGCACGAGAATTCTGTCCGCCTCGCGGATGGTGCCGATGCGCTGCGCCACAATGAATGTGGTGACGCCCGCCGTGCGCTGTTTTAAGGCGGCGCGCAGCGCCCGGTCGGTCTTATAGTCGAGGGCCGAGAACGTGTCGTCGAAAATGTAGAGCTCAGGCTTTCGGTACACGGCCCGCGCCACTGAAATGCGCTGTTTTTGCCCGCCCGACACGTTTGTGCCGCCGCGGGCGATATCGGCATCCACGCCGCCCGGCATCTTCGAGACAAAGTCAAAGCCTTGCGCAATTTCAAGCGCGTTTTGGACTGCGGCGGCGTCGGCGCACTCTTCTCCGCGCTCCTCGCCGTAAGTGACGTTGGAGCGCACGGTGCCGGTGAAGAGCACGGCGAGCTGCGGCGCGTAGCCCAGTTTGCGGCGCAGGGCGTCCTGCGTGTACTCACGCGCGTCCCGCCCGTCGACCAGCACCTGCCCGCCCGTGGGGTCAAAGAAGCGCAGCAGCAAGTTGACAACGGTGGTCTTGCCGCTGCCGGTGGCGCCGATGAGGGCGACGGTCTCCCCCCGCTTTGCGGAAAACGTGATGTCGGTCAGCACATCGGCAGGCGAGTCCGGATAGTGGAAGCCGACATGCCGGAACTCGACGGTGCCCGTCTCCCCCGCCGCGCCCTCGGTATGCCCGCCATCTTTGACGGTAGGCGGCGTGTCGAGCACTTCATTCAGGCGATGGGCCGACACCGAGGCCCGCGGCAGCATCATGAAAATGAAGTTGAGCCGCATGAAGCCCTGAATGATTTTGGCCGCATAGGTCGAGAAGACCACCATTTCGCTGAAGAGCGCAAGCTGCAGGGCGGGGGCTGTGCGCGCAATCATGAATGCGCCCGAGCAGTAAATGCCGACCGTGAGCAGATTGCTGGCAAATTCGTTTGTGACCGGCATGAGCTGCATGCCGCGGCGGGCCTTGATGGCGTTGGTCGTGAGGCGCCCGTTTGCGCCCTCGAACTTCTCCCGCTCATAGGGACCTGCGTTGTAGGCCCGGATGACCCGGATGCCGGTGAGGTTTTCCCGCACGACCATGTTCAAATCGTCCGTGAGGTCCTGCATCGCGCGAAATTTCGGATGGGCGTATTTCACGACGAAAATGAGGGCCAGCACGACCAAAAAGACGGCGGCGCCGGTCATGGCCGACCACTGCCAGTGGCGGGTCGAGATTTTGACAAAGGCGACGGCGATGGCGAGGGGCGCCCGCACGAACTGGTTGAAGCCCCGCGCCACGAGGTTTTGGATTTGGGTGATGTCGTTCGTGGAGCGGGTGATAAGGGAGGCCGTGGAGAAGCGGTCAATCTCCTCCATGGAGAAATCCTCCACGCGGTCGAAAATCTCTCCCCGAAGCTGCCGCGAGAAGCCGGCCGCGAGCCGGGCCGACATGAGCCCCGTGAGAATGGCAAAAGCGAGGCTGCCGAGGGCGCAGAGCAGCATCATGCCGCCCTGCCCCCAGATGCTGCCGGAGGCTCCCCCCTTTGACTGGATGATGCGGGTGATGTCGGCCATATAGTCGGGAATTTTTAAGTCGAGCCAGACCTGAAGCGCCGCAAACAAAATGCAGACGCCGCCGTAGGCCGCGTCCTTTTTATTCATGCGGCAAAGCAGTTTCCACATGGGTTTACGCGCCCCCCCGGCCGTTTTCAAAGCTCTCTGTCACCCGGGCCAGCAGCGCCGAGAGCTGCCCGCGCTCCTCGGCCGAGAGGCAGGCGAACATCTCCTCGGCCGTCTTGCGGCGGCAGTCCTGAATGTTCGCGCTGTGCCGCCGGCCCGAGGGCGTGATAAGGACAAGCTGCTCACGCCGGTCGCTTAGCCCCCGCTGCCGCGTGATATAGCCCGCCCCCTCCAGCTTGGTCAGCGCCGCCGTCAGGGACTGCGGCCGAATGGAGAGGCGGGCCGCAAGTTCGCTCTGCGTGATGCCGTCCTCACGGGACAGCGTCGCGAGAATTTTGCCGTAGCCGCGGGGCTTTGCGCTGCCGCCGGTTTGTTCAAAGAGCTCTTTTTCGGGGCTTCCGTAGGCCGCGATAAAGGCGCGCCGAAACAGGGCGGCCGTGTAGTTGACTTGGTGCAGCAGCTCGAGATATTCGTCCCGTTGCAATTGCAAAATGCGCTCCCCCTTTTTACCTATACAACAATAAGCCGTCTTACTGTAATATATC
>DATMXT010000316.1:0-2634 GCA_035561375.1 Terriglobales bacterium
GACTACGATATGAACAATGACGGCGTCGTCGACACAGAAGACCTGACCATCCTCATGCTCCTGATTCTCGGATAGCTTACCTGTTTGATGCGGGAAGGAGGGAGGATACAAGGGTATCCTCTCTCCTCCCCATCACATACAGCACAAAAGACGGCTACAAACATTAGGAGAAAAACATATGAAAAAAATAATTTCACTGATTCTCACTTTCGCCGCCCTGTGCACCTGTTTCGGCTCTGTCGGAACGGTCTACGCCGCTTCGGCAAGTTTTACTTTGAGCGCATCGAACGCAAAAGTCAACGTCGGGGACACGGTTGTCATCACTGTCGATGCCGAGAATGTCCCGGACTTTTTCTCCTACGAGCTCTTTTTGGAGTTTGACGGCGCAAAGCTGGAACTCATCGGCTCTCCGACCTCCCTCGTGTCCGGCTTTTCAGCCAAAAAGGTCACGGCGGGCTCGGTGCAGTTTGGCTGTGTCAAATCGGAGAAGAAGCTGCAGAGCGGCGCCGATGTCTCGTTATGCAAGTTTACATTCAAAATCAAAGCCGCGGGGGCCTCATCCGTCAAGCTGGCCTGGTATAAGAGCTATGACCTCGACGTGAAGGAGAACTCGTATACCGTCAACAAGTCGATTGCGGTCGAGGGGCTGGCCGGCGCCAGCATCATCACGATTGCGGATGCGGTGCTGAACTCCTCGGGCGTGGCGCAGGGGTCGGTAGCGGCTGAGGACGTCACAAAGGCCTTTGCCGCCGCCCCGAATATTGAAATCAACGTCTTGTCCGTCGCGGGGGCAAACGCCTACGGCGTCACCCTGCCGCTCCAAACCCTCTGCGCGGCCGCGTCCGGGGGCAAGACGGTCAAGATTCAAACCGAATATGGCGCGGCAATTCTTCCCGTACATATGCTGTCGGGCTACGGCGCTTCGGCGAGCGACAAAGTTGAGCTTCGAATCGCGCGCGTCGACAGCAGCACTTTGAGCGCCGATGCGCGGGCGCTGGTGGGCAGCCGGCCGGTCCTTGATGTGAGTTTGCTGATTAACGGGTCGCCATACGGCTTTGACAACCCCGATGCGTCAGTCACAATATCCGTCCCGTATACGCCCACCGCTGCAGAGCTTGCGGGCAAAGACCACATTGTGCTGCTGTTTTTAAACAGCGGCGGGGAGATCGAGGCGGTTCCGACCGGGCGGTATGACCCGGCGGCCGGCACGGTCAGCTTTAAAACGACCCACTTCAGCAAATATGCCGTCTCCTATATTGTCAAGACCTTTAACGACATCGCAAATTACACCTGGGCGAACAAGCAGATCGAGGCGCTGGCTTCCAAGGGGATTATCAAAGGAACCACGGCCGACGGGTTCTCGCCGCAGTCGAGCATCACGCGGGCGGACTTTGTGCTGCTTCTCGCGAGGGCTCTCGGGGTGAGCGCAAAAACCTCCGAGAATTTCTCCGACGTCAACCCCGGCGCCTACTACGCCTCGGCCGTGGCGGCCGCCAAAAAGCTCGGCATTATCACCGGCACGGGAGACAATCTGTTTAATCCGACCACTCCGATCACCCGCCAGGATATGATGACCATCATATACAGGGCGTGCAGGGTGACGGGCGTCGGACTCGAGAGCGCCGATGCGTCCACGCTGAGCGGGTATGCAGATGCAACGGCGATCGCCTCATATGCGCAGGACAGTTTCGCCACTCTGGTGAAAAACAAAATCGTTTCGGGCAGCGACCTCGGCCTCGAACCTTTGAAGCATACGACGAGAGCCGAAACCGCCGTCATGCTGTACAGGCTTTATACGCTGAATTAGCATAAAGTGTCGCCGTATAGGCGGCGGGCCTTGGGGTGTAATAGGCCAAATCGCCCTTCAATTATGTCTAAAACAAAGGACACCCTTACAAGGTGCCCTTTGTTTTTGTTCCCTTCGTTTTGGGCTCCGCCAAAGGCCGGAGGGGGCACGCGGGGGAAACCGCTTTTGCCCATGAGGTGCTTCGTGGCGCCTTTCATCATATGAAAGGCGCCCATATGTTCTGCAGAACATATGGGCGCCGTGGTGCCGGTGGTGGGACTTGAACCCACACGGTATTGCTACCAACGGATTTTGAGTCCGTCACGTCTGCCATTCCATCACACCGGCAAATGCATTCATATTATACACGGTTTCCCCGCTCATTGCAACAGAAAATCAAGACCCGGTTTTCGCAAATGAAGTTCTTGACATTCTAAAAAAATACGCTATAATAAACAATGCGTGTTGAGACGCGATACTGCGGGATTGTGTAATGGTAGCACGGCAGACTCTGACTCTGTTTGTCTGGGTTCGAATCCTAGTCCCGCAGCCATTTTTGAAGCCGGCAGCCCTTGGGCTGCCGGCTTCTTTTTACGGCTAATCGATGATCTCGGCCGCAACAGCCGCGACCATGTCGTCCTGCACACGGGCCATAAAGCGGCCGGCTGTGCAGCGCATGTATTCTTTTCCCATCAGGGTGCAGACATATTCCCCGGTCGCCTTGTCGAGATGCCAGTACTCCTCCGGGCGGGAAAGCACTTCGTGGAAGACGAGGTGGATGCGCTTGCCTGCGAGCAGCGCGTTTTGAAGTTCGTGAAAGGGGCGGACGGGGCCGTCCGAGTTACATG
>DATMXT010000317.1:0-5338 GCA_035561375.1 Terriglobales bacterium
ACATATATGAGGTTAAATCAGTCCGGCTTTATGCAAAGTGGCCTCATGGCGCCGGTTTTGCGCACAAAGGGGCTGCGCGCCCCCGCCGCGGCAGCCTGTTTTGCGCGTCCCCGCCACGGCTTTCAGCCGACAAAATTCCGCGGCGAAAACCGGAGGCAAAGGCCCCGTGTCCACCGTGGGTGAAGACCGCCGCCAAGCCGGCTTGTTAAATTTTATTCATATGAGAGACCGGCCGTGCGGCGCTCAGGGAGCGGCGCCGTATATGCCGCAGCCGGCAAAAAGCCCCGGGCTGCCCCGGGGCTTTTTTGTTCGTAAAAGCACGGCGTCAAGTATACCGGATGGTTTTGAGCCGCGCAAAAGATGCCGCAGTCACTGAACCTCTTCAAACATGTCCTTGCCCACAAAGCAGACGGGGCAGACCCAGTCGTCCGGCAGGTCCTCAAAAGCCGTGCCGGGGGCAATGCCGCCCACCGGGTCTCCCGCCGCGGGGTCATAGATGTAGTCGCAGGGAATGCATCTGTACTTTTTCATCTCAACTCTCCTTTTCTTACGCTTTTGGGGCGGGAGCTTTTACGAGAATCAGCTCAAGCGCCTTTTCTCCAAGGTTTTTGATGTTCATTTTCGTGTCGGCCGGGATTTTCAAAAGGGTGCCGGCGGCATATTCGTGGATTTCCTCCTCACCGAGTCCGATGGATAGGGTTCCCCGCAGGACGGTCATATAGACATTTGAATTTGAGAAATGCTCCGGCAGCGCGTCGTTTTGGGGCAGGATGATGTGCAGGTAGTGGATATTTCCGTCAAGGAGCACCCGCTCCACCGCTTTACCCTCCCCTTTGGCCAATGAATAAACTTGCTCAATCATAAGGGGCCCGCCTCCTTTGTTTTGATGCCTTGATGATATCATAAAGGCGGGGAGCAGTCTGTTGTAAATGCAACATAGAGGAAATTTTTACGGATAAAGGCGGGGGGCCTATTGGCCCCCCGGTTCCATTGTTTTGGATGAACAGTGTGTGCTCGCTGTTCAGTCCCCCGCGATTTTCGCGTAATAGTCCTCCACCGCGCCCGCGGCGTAATTTCGGCAGTCGACTTCGACCCGCTGGGAATAGTAGACCTCAAAGTCGTCGCCGTCGTAGTAGTTTTCAAATTCGTCCGTATATGTTTCGGCCTTGTAGAAGAGCAGCAGACCCTTGTAGTCGCTGTCGAGGGAGTCGTAGGCGTCGCAGAGCCTGTGCTGGTAGGCGTGGTAGGCCTCGTGGCACAGGGTGTCGAGAATTTCCGCGGCCGGGCGGGTCAGAAGGGCGTCGGCGCTGACCGTGATGGTGTGGGTGCGGTCGTTGTACTGGCCGACAACGGACTCATCCAGATTTCCAGCCACGACCTTCAGCCCGTGCGGCAGCCCCAAATAGGTGTCCTCAATGTTGGCCACTGTCTGAAGCAAATTCAGCCGCGCCTCGGCGTCGAGCGTCTCCCAGGCGTCCTCCTCAAGGTTGCGCAGCTCGTCGAGGTGACCCGCAATCGTATGCTCTTCAGCGGCCAGGGCCGGGGCGACTGTCGGCCTGAGCAGCTCGCGTTCAAACACCGCTTTGACGCCGAGCGGGATGAGCAGCAGAGACAGGCAGACGGCGGCAACTGTGCGCCCGCCCAGCAGCCCATGCCGAATGCTCCGCAGGAGGACAGACCCGCGCCGCTCTCCGCCTCGGGCTCTCCGAAACAGCGCCGAGAGAAAACAGGCAACGGCCGCCGTGCCGGCCGCCGCCATGGCCCCGGCGAGCGGCAGCTTCATGCCGGGCCAGTGGGAGAGGACGGCGTAGGCCTCAAAGGGCAGCGCGAGATTGACGTAAAGACTGAGGCCGTTTCTCCGCCTGCCCCAGGTCAGGGCGACGCCGGCGGCGGAGAAGGCGATCATCAGCGCCCACATCAGCAGGATGGACTGCACGGCGCTCAGCCCCTCCAGGCAGCGAAAACAGAATCTCCGGTACGTCAGGACCGCAAGGACCCCAAAAAAGATGTGCGCCAGTATGTATGCGGTCTTTCCCATTTGGTTGCCATCTCTCATGTTTACACCTCCGCCGTATAAACTTCCCTCCGGTGCGGGCGGACAATGCCGCCCGCCTGCCCGTTATTTGCGCCTACTTGGGCTTTTTGTCGACATAGATGTCTATGCGGCCGTCTTCCCGCTCCACCTTCTTGATGATTTCGATGTAGGTGCCGCGGTCGTACTTCTCGACCGTGACGACGTCGCCCCGCCTGTTTGTGCCGCCGGCCCGGATGACGCTCTTCTCCATGCTATTTCCCTCCCCGGAAAACGCTGCCGTCGGCCTTGCGCCAGACCCCGTCTTTGTCCTTGGTCAGCCTCCCCGCCTCGGGGTGCTCCCAGACCGTCTTTGTGCCGCCGTCTTTTTGCTCATGGACGTGCTGCGTGCCGGAACTTCCCGAAAAGTCGCGGTTTGTCAGCCCGCTGCTGTGGTAAGAGGTGTGGGTGCGAATGTCGTCTTTCATGTTTTCTCCTCCTTACGGTTTTTGTTTTATAGCCGTATCCCCTACTCCTCGCGGCGGATGACCGTGCCGCACCCCGAGTGGTTGGGGCAGGCATAGGACACAATGCGCTTGCCGTTTGGCAGTGTTTGCGATGTCGCGAGCTTTCTCATCGGCAGCCCGCAATTCGGACAGGTGACTTCTTTTGCCATGGTGCGCCTCCTTTCGTAATTGTGCGGCAGGGGGTATCTCAAGAGCCCAGAAGCTGCTGTGCGTCCTCCGAGTCCGCGTCGAGGATGATGACCGAGCGGTTCTTGGGCGCGTTGGCGTTCAGCCCCCCGTCCGCACCAAGGTCGGGCAGATGCCACTTGTTTTCATAGCCGAGCCCTAAAACGGCCGAGATTTGTTCGGCGGGCACCCCCATGTCGCAGAGCAGCTCCCTGACGGCCGCGGCCCTTGTGAGGCTGAACTTTCGGCAGTTTTCATTGTCGCCGACCGTTGCGGTCGTTCCGGCCAGCACAATGCGCAAGTCCGCGTCCGCGGCCATCTGCTCGGCGAGAGGGGCTAAAGCCCGCTGCGCCGCCTTTTTGTCGGCAAAGACGGCCGTATCCGGCAAAAACAGCACGGTCTTCTCGTCAAGGATGACCGGCCCCTCCGACATCGCCCCGACGGCGCGGCTGATTTCCTCGAGGTTCATGGGCGCGTCCGGGATGATCTCGACCGGCGTCACATAGGGGAGGTCCGGTATTTCGGCCGACGCCGGCACGTCCATGGAGAAATCGACGGTGGCGCCCGCCGCAAGCAGGATTTTCTCCCAGATTGCGCGCAGGTTTTCTGTGTTCGAGGCGGGAAGTTTCTGCTGCGGGGCCGCGACGTCGCCAAGGCCTACCCAAGTGACGTGGACGCCGGTGAGGTCGGGCAGCGCCGAGCACTGTTTGAGGTACTCCACGACGGCGTCCGGGTCGGCCCGCAGCAGCCCCAGCGTGAAATCGAGGTATCCGGCGGTGCCAAGGCCGCTGTCGAGTACGACGAGCTCTTTGCTGCCCTGCGCGTCCGCCAAACTGCGCCCGGCCAGCGTCAGAGCCGAAAGGGGGTCGGCCTCCTCGGTTTTTGCGGCGGAGGCGCGCAGAACTTCAAGCACCTGCGCGCTCTGCGCTTTGGCGATCTGCTCTTTTTTCCCGGATGAGAGGTCTCTGTCCGGCGGGCTGATTTGATAGTCGGCGGCGACGTAGGGCTCCCCGTCGCCGACGATGAGCACGACGCTCCCGTAGGACTGACAGCCGGCGAGAACGAGGTCTTCGACGTCTTCGGCGCCGATAGCCGGAACCGGCGCGTTGGCGTGGCTGCCGAGGACGACGGCGAGGTGGACCTCGCCTCCGGCAAGCTCGGCCGCCCTCCCCTCGCCGCAGCCGCAGAGTGTGAGGGCCGCAAGCGCCGACATCAGGATGAGACAGGTCTTTTTCATGCGAATACCTCCCCGTTTTTGTCGATATGCTCTTCGAGGCAGAGCGAGATGTCGTCCGGCTCCTTCAGTTTTTGCGCCAGAAGGTATCTGGCAAGGCCCTTTTTGTGCTCGGTCACGGCGTCGTTCAGGGTGAGGATGGCCATGAGGTCGGCGTCGTCGTTGCTTCGCAAAATGGCCTCCCAGTCCCGGTCGAGCTCGTGCTCGGCCCCTTTGAGCAGGGCCAGCCGCTGTTCGAGCTTTGCCTTGACGACCGTCAGCTTTCTGAGCTTCCGCTTGACGGGGTCGTCGGTGAGATATCCCAGGGCCAGGTTGATGATGCTGGTGACGCAGGGCATGATTCCGAGCAGGACGGTCATGGCGACGGCCTCGTCGCTGTCCTCGTCCGTCGAGGAAATGGCGGCCGACTGGCCGGTCGCGTCGCTCATCGTGTTCTGGGCGCCTGTAAACGTGAGGTTTCTCGTCGTCCAGCGCAGCCCGAAAGTCGCGGCAAAGAGGATGACGAAGACGATGGCGAGTGCAATGAGCATCCACCGCTTGACGCCGTTTAGCTTGTAGCGGTAACATTGGTAGAGCCGCCCCTCCACGAGGGGCAGGAAGTTGAGGGTGATGGCGCAGCCGATGGTCAGCACGATGCCGATGGCCTGCGAGTTGTAACAGACGGCGTCGAAGACGCTGAAGAGCGTGACCGCGTCGAGGGAGGAGAGCAGGATGACAAGGAGGGCAATTGCGCCGTCGGTGAGCCACCAGTTCTGGTCGGCCGTCGACAGGGCGGCGACGTCTTTGGGGCGGGCGTAGAGTTTAGCTTTTTTCATCTTGTTCACCCCTTTAAAAGCCGTTATGGCTGTTGTAGATGTTTTGGAGCGATTCGAGCTCGGCCGAATATAGGGCGATGAGCTCCCCGGTCTTCTCAATTTCGTCCCGGATGCGAATGAGCTCGGCCCCGTGCTTGACGGCGATGCTGTGATTCGTGCCGTCGTGGCCCGGCTTTTGCAGCAGGACCTGCTCTTTTTCAAGGGCCCCCTCATTTTCGGCCATCCTGTCGTAATAGGAGGCGTTGTCGGCGTCGGGCTCGGTAGCCGCTAAAAACTGTGCCATCCGCCGCTCGGCCGCCCGCATTTGCCCCTCGGGCGGGTGCGGCACCGTATAGCCCACGCTCGTGATGGTGACGTCGGGCGCATAGTGGTCGATTTTGACGTTGCGGTTTTTATGAAACAGCTTCATTGCCCGCGACCTCCTTTGCGATTTTGGCCAAAACGGCCTTTCGGGTGCCGTCATTGTCCGTGTGGCGGAGCCGGTAGTCCGCTTCCCCGTCAAAGGCGGGCGCCACGGCACAGTTCGGAGCGGCCGGCTTTCGAAGGGCTAAGGCCGCGCCGTGCAGGTAGGCCTGAATTTTGCGGG
>DATMXT010000318.1:0-3493 GCA_035561375.1 Terriglobales bacterium
GGCGTCATCCATCGGGAAGCTGATGCCCTGCTCCGCCTGCAGCTTTGTGCCGGCGCCCGTCAAATAGCCCGCCCGGACGGAGGAGCCGCCCAGAAGCCCCAGTTGCTCCACAAGGATGACGTTGAGGCCAAGGGCGTTGGCCTCAACGGCCGCCGTCATACCAGCGGTGCCGCTTCCCACAACCACCACGTCACAGGTGACGTCGCTGTACGCGGTGGGCGCCGAGGCCGGGGTGCTCAGTTTGGTGGGGTCGCCTCCCGCATCCTGTACAGCTTTCGTGACCGCCGCTTTCAAAACGGCGCTCGACACGGTCGCGCCCGCAATCGTGTCGACGCTCAGGCTCTGCCGCGACAGGATTTCACTCTTGACCACATCCATCGCCCAGTCTCCGAGCGAACGCGATTCCGTGTTTGCTCCGATGGCGATGTCCTCAATGCGGTCGTCCGAGAATGTCACCGTCACCGCAAAGGGCCCGTTGTGCCCCATGGTCTCCACGGTGTAGTCCCCCGCGGTAAAAAGCTTTTCCGCGGGCGCCTGGGGCGTTGAGATTGTCCCCGCCGGCGAGCAGGCCGCAAGTGACAGGACGATGGCCAGACAGATGGCCAGGACAGCCGATTTCTCTCTTTTCATTTTTGCGCTCCTCTCTCAATATATCTCCTCTCATGTGGATATATATCGAGAGAGGAGCACAAAAATGAAAAGAATGAACTCGGCTGCCCTGGCCATTTGTCTGGCCATCGTCCTGTCACTTGCGGCCTGCTCGCCGGCGGGGACAACCTCAACACCGGAGCCGCCCGCAGAAAAACTTTTTACCGCGGGGGACTATACCGTGGAGACCATGGGGCACAACGGGCCGTTTGCGGTGACGGTGTCTTTTTCGGACGACCGCATTGAGGACATCGCCATCGGAGCAAACACGGAATCACGGTCGCTTGGCGACTGGGCGATGGATGTGGTCAAGAGCGAAATCCTGTCGCGGCAGAGCCTGAACGTCGACACGATTGCGGGTGCGACCGTGTCGAGCGCCGTTTTGAAGGCGGCGGTCACGAAAGCTGTACAGGATGCGGGCGGCGACCCCACCAAACTGAGCACCCCGGCCTCGGCGCCCACCCCGTACAGCGACGTCACCTGTGACGTGGTGGTTGTCGGAAGCGGCACCGCCGGAATGACGGCGGCCGTCGAGGCCAACGCGCTTGGCCTCAACGTCATCCTTGTTGAACAGCTGGGGCTTCTGGGCGGCTCCTCCGTTCGGGCGGGCTACCTGACCGGCGCCGGCACAAAGCTGCAGGCGGAGCAGGGCATCAGCTTCCCGATGGATGACGCCTACATCGAAAACAACACCAAGCCCACGCCCGATTCGGTGTTCCCCTATAATAAGGACGTCAAGCTGACCTACGTAAAAATGTACGGCGAGAACATAGACTGGCTCTATGGGCTGGGTGTGGAATTCGGGCCGGTCATTCAAAATCAGCAGCATTACGGCAAGGGCGGGGAGCGCGCCGGCGGGTACATCATCAAGGGCCTGCACGATGCGCTCGACCAAAACAACGTGGACTACCGGCTGGGCACCCGCGCAACGAAAATCATCATGCAGGACGGGAAGGCCATGGGCGTTGAAGTGACGGACAAAAAGGCCGGCAACAGCTACAACATCTACGGGCAAGTGATTTTGGCCACCGGCGGATACTTTGCAAGCCAGGAGATGGTGGCGAAATATCAGCCGACATTTGTCGGATACCCGACCGACGTGTGCATCGGCGCGGACGGCTCCGGCATGGTGATGGCCGAGGAGGCCGGCGCGGTGCTGTTTGCGATGGACAAGGCAAACTACCACGGACTTGCCACGACCTGGAACGGTGCAAGCCGCTCCCTGACTTTGCCGGCGGGCAACGGCGCCATTGCGGTCAATGTCGAGGGCAAGCGCTTTGTCAGCGAATCCGGCTCCTATGAGGGGCTGACTGCGGCCGTCATGGCGCAGGAGGGCGGCGCTTTCTGCATCATGGACCAGCAGATGATGGAGCTTGAGAATTTGAAGGGCGACCTCGGGCTGTCCTGCATTGTGGAGATGTACCAGGTTGCCGACACGCCGGAGGAGCTTGCGGCCAAGCTCGGAATCGACCCCGGGGGGCTCGCGCAGACCATTGAGACCTATTCCTCCTATGTGAAAAACGGCGAGGACCTGGAATTTGGGAAAAGCGTCACCTCCATGCGCAGCGATTTCACAAAAGCGCCGTATTACGGCGTCAAATCGAGCGTTGAAACCCACACCGTACACGGCGGCATCGTCGTGGACGGACTGACTGCGAAAGTGCTCGACAAAGACGGCAAGCCGATTGAGGGACTTTACGCGGCGGGTGAAGTTGCGGCCAACCCAATCCAGAGCGGCGGCACCAACAGCATCTGCGTCATCATGGGGCGCCTCGCGGCCCGCTCCATTGCGGAGAGCCTGGGAAAATAGCTGACGTCAAGGTATAAAACACCAAAAGCATACGGTAAAAAAGAACAAATGCGGCCGGTCGCAAATGGCGGCCGGCCACTTTTGTGATTTGCGCTCGCATTCGCGCAAATCGCACGCGTTTTTTCAAAAACCCTTGACATCCTTGAGCGTGGATGTTATTATATCACAGTCATCGATTCTTAAGACAGTAGGTGCTAACCGCTTAAACATGCCTGCCGAGGAGTCCTGCACAGCCTTTTTGGGTATTTGTGCGCTCCTCTGTCATGCAGAGGAGCGTTTTTTTGCGGTAGACCTCAGGGCACGGAGGTGAAACAATGCCAAGTGAAAAGATTCTGATGGAAAAGCAGCAGATCGTGGCAGAGCTCAAAGACAAGATCTCCCGCGCGCAGGCGGGCGTTCTGGTCGACTATAAGGGAATTACGGTCGAGCAGGACACCAAGCTCCGCGCCGAGCTTCGCAAAGCCGGCGTTGAGTACGCGGTGGTCAAGAACACGCTCACACACATCGCTGTCAAGGGTACAGGGCTTGAGAAGGTCTCCGAAGTACTGTTCGGAACCACCGCGCTCGCCCTCAGCTACGACGACGTCGTGGCCCCCGCAAAGGTCATCAGCCAGTACGCGTCGAGGAACGACAAGTTCAAAATCAAGTGCGGCTTTGCCGACGGCAAGGTCATGTCGGCCGAAGAGGTCAAGGCCCTTGCGGACCTTCCGCCGAAGGAAGTCCTCATCGCCAAGATGCTGGGCGGCTTCAACGCCCCCATCGCCGGGTTTGTCAACGTCCTGAACGGAAACATGCGCGGACTCGTCGTCGCCCTGAACGCAATTGCGGAGCAGAAAGCTGCCATCGCACAGTAACCCAACATTTTATTCGATTTGGAGGATGTAACAATGTCTGAGAAAGTTATGAAGCTGATTGAGGACGTCAAGGCCCTCACCGTTCTGGAGCTCTCCGAGCTCGTCAAGGCCCTCGAGGAGGAGTTCGGCGTTTCCGCCGCCGCTCCCGTCGCCGTCGCCGCCGCCCCCGCCGCAGCAGCCG
>DATMXT010000319.1:0-4642 GCA_035561375.1 Terriglobales bacterium
TTACATCGGACTCCCGCGTTTTGCGTTATTTTCAGATTCCTTTCGCGACGCAAAGTACCTCCGGTTGTACGCCACAGCCTGGGAACCCGGCTTAAAAGTCGCGGCAAGCTCGTTGTAGCGGACTGCGTTTTCAAAATCGCCGAGCTTGTCGCAGCACACGGCGCACTCGAGGCTCGGGATGTACCCCCAGCAGTCGGCCTGATAGAATCCGCGCACCGGCTCCGGCTTTTTCAGGTTAAGCGCCAGCTCAAACCAAAAGCGCGCCTGCCGGTAGTCCGAACGCTCCTTGTGGTGGTAGCCGATGCGGCAGCAGAGCTCCGCCCGCGGCGTATCGTAGCGGAAGCTCTCAAGCAGCGCCGTCAGCGCCTCTTTCGGCTTTCCCGTGGCCGCAAGGCAGCCGGCGAGGTCCTCGCAGGCCGTGATGTTGTCCTCCACCCAACCCTGCCCATCGTCTAAAAACCGGCGGAAGACGGCCGCGGCCTCTTCAAACCGTCCGTTGTCCCGCAGCTCCCTGGCATAGTAATAGGTTCCGCGGGGGGTGAGCGGCTCCCCTTTTGAAAGTCTGCGCTCATAGATTCTCAGATTTCGGTCATTTGCCTCCCACTTCTCTTTTACGTGGTTGATGCAGACGTCCGATTGCAGGATTTTCCCGCCGATGGCGAGGTATTCATGCACCGGCTCCCGCCAGCGAAAGCCGCAGCTCCGCTTGACCAGCCGCTCTCTCGCATAGGAAAATGTGGGTCTGCCGGCGTCGTCAAAAGCGGCGTTGTACCCCATGTAGACCGCATCGACGTCGGGCGGAAGCGTCTTTTTGAGTTCGGCGAACTTTTCGGCCTCCTCCGGGGGCAGCACATCGTCGGCGTCAAGCCACAGGATATAGTCCATTGTCGCCTTGTCAAAGGCGGCGTTGCGGGCGGCTGAGAAATCATGGCTCCATGTAAAATCGTAGATTTTATCGGTAAACGCGGCCGCAACCTCTTTGGTCTTATCGGTGGAACCCGTATCCATGATGATAATTTCATCTACTAAATTTGTTACAGAACTGAGACATTTTTGCAAAATTCCCTCTTCATTTTTTACTATCATGCACAGGCTTATTCTGATCATACGATTCCTCCCGAAATGGGTTTTCAAGTCATTTTATGCAAGCCCGCTCGTTTAGCCACTTCCCGCAAAGGTTTGCGAACTGGAAAAGATATTCAAACCAAATTGATAGGAATTAAGCCTTTTCTATTGACAAATGCGGTTAGCGGTGGTAAACTGTCTTTGGTTAGGGGAATCTAACATTTTTTCGGGAAATCGGTTAGCAAAAACTAACCGATTGACATAGGAGGAAATCATGATGCCGTTGGCACTTGCAAGTCAGGGTGAGGAGAACATCATCCGAAAAGTCGGGGGAAACCCTGAAATGAAAAAGCACCTCGAGGACATGGGCTTTGTGGTCGGGGGCAATGTGACCGTGGTCTCCTCCATGGGCGGCAACCTCATTGTAAACGTCAAGGAGTCCCGCGTTGCGATCAGCCGTGAAATGGCTGGAAAAATCATGGTTTAGGAGGAGCATACATATGAAAACACTGAAAGAGGTCAAAGTGGGCGACACCGTCACGGTGGTAAAGCTGCACGGCGAGGGCGCCGTAAAGCGCCGCATCATGGACATGGGCATCACGAAAAATGTCGAGGTCCATGTCCGCAAGGTGGCGCCCTTGGGCGACCCGGTCGAGGTCACGGTGCGGGGCTACGAGCTCTCCATCCGCAAGGCCGACGCCGAAATGATAGAGGTTCAGTGACGAAAAACGGCAGGGCGCACCCGCTGGTTTTTAACCGTCAGTTAGACATATCTAATCTCAAAGGAGCGTAAAGAATGGATAAAGTCATGAAAATTGCCCTTGCCGGCAACCCGAACAGCGGTAAGACCACCCTCTTCAACGCGTTGACCGGCTCCAACCAATTCGTCGGCAACTGGCCCGGCGTCACGGTGGAGAAAAAAGAGGGCAAACTGAAAAAGCGCGACAACGTGGTCATCATGGACCTGCCCGGCATATACTCCCTCTCCCCCTATACGCTGGAAGAGGTGGTGGCGAGAAACTACCTCATCACCGAGCGGCCGGACGCCATTTTAAACATCGTCGACGGCACCAACCTTGAGCGCAACCTCTATTTGACCACCCAGCTCACCGAGCTTGGCATTCCGGTGGTCGTGGCCGTCAACATGATGGACGTCGTGGGGAAAAACGGCGACAAGATCAACATAGAACAGCTCTCCAAGGAGCTCGGCTGCAAGGTGGTTGAAATTTCGGCCCTCAAGGGCACCGGCGTCATGGAGGCGGCGCAGTCCGCCATAGAGGCGGCGGGTTCGGCCAAGACCGTGCCGATGCACACTTTTTCCGGCGCCGTCGAACACGCCATCGCCCACATTGAGGAGGCCGTCCTCCACGACCTGCCGGCCGAGCAGCAGCGGTGGTACGCCATCAAGGTCTTTGAGCGCGACGACAAGGTGCTGGCCCGGCTGAACATCCCTGCCGAGATGCGGGCGCACATTGAGCAGGACATCGCGGCCGCCGAAAAGGAGCTTGACGACGACGCCGAGAGCATCATCACCAACGAGCGGTACATCTACATAGCCTCCATTCTAAAGGGGGTCTATAAGAAAAAGAGCGCCGGCGGGCTGACCCCTTCCGACAAAATCGACCGTGTCGTCACAAATCGCATCCTGGCGCTGCCCATCTTCGCCCTCGTCATGTTCGTCGTCTACTACGTGTCGGTGACGACGGTCGGCACCTGGGTGACCGATTGGGCCAACGACGGCGTCTTCGGCGACGGCTGGCACCTCTTCGGCATCGGCTCCCCCGCATACGAGGAGGCGGCCGACGCATATGCTGTTCCGGGACTTGTCATCGAAGCCTTTGAGTCGGCGGCAGACGAGGCCGGCCTCGAGCCGGCGCAGGCGACCGCGCTGACCGCGACCGCCTATGTCTACGACGACAACGGCAACATCGAAGAGGAAATTCCCGTCACTTACGAGAGCTACATGGAGGTGGCGGGCGCCACTGAGCCCGACCCCGCCGAATACGGCGTGTGGGTCCCGGGCGTTCCGGTCATGGTCGGCAGCTTCCTTGAAAATGTCGGCGCTGCCGAGTGGCTGCAGGGGCTGATTCTCGACGGCATCGTCGGCGGCGTCGGCGCCGTGCTCGGCTTTGTCCCCCAGATGCTGGTGCTCTTCCTCTTCTTAGCCTTCCTCGAGGGCTGCGGCTATATGGCCCGCATCGCCTTCGTCCTGGACCGTATATTCCGCAAGTTTGGCCTCTCGGGCAAGAGCTTCATTCCCATGATCATCGGAACCGGCTGCGGCGTGCCCGGCATCATGGCCTCGCGGACCATTGAAAACGAGCGCGACCGGCGCATGACCATCATCACGACCACCTTCATCCCCTGCGGCGCAAAGCTCCCGGTCATCGCCCTCATCTCCGGCGCCCTCTTCGGCGGCGCCTGGTGGGTGGCCCCGAGCGCCTACGGGCTTGGCATTTCGGCCATCATCATTTCGGGCATTATCCTGAAAAAGACCGCGTTGTTCGCGGGCGACCCGGCCCCCTTTGTCATGGAGCTGCCGGCCTACCACTGGCCGACGCCCGTCAACCTGCTCCGCTCCATGTGGGAGCGCGGCTGGTCCTTCATTAAAAAGGCCGGCACCATCATCCTGCTGGCCACCATCTTTGTCTGGTTCACCTCGAGCTTCGGCTTTACGGAGGGCGGATTCGGCATGGTGCCCCAGTCCGAGAGCATTCTGGCCGCCATCGGCTCGGCCGTCGCCTTCCTGTTTATCCCGCTCGGCTGGGGCAACTGGCAGGCCACGGTGGCCACGGTCACGGGGCTCATTGCCAAGGAAAACGTCGTCGGCACCATGGGCGTCCTCTACGGCGGATTCGACGAGGTGGCCGAAAACGGCTGGCAGATCTGGGCCAATATGCGCGCTGCCTTCACGCCCCTTGCCGCCTACTCCTTCCTCGCCTTCAACCTGCTGTGCGCTCCCTGCTTTGCGGCCATGGGCGCCATCCGCCGCGAGATGAACAGCGCCAGATGGACGCTTTTCGCAATCGGCTACCAGTGCACCTTCGCCTATGCGGTGGCCCTTGTCATCTATCAGCTCGGCATGCTCTTCACGGGGCAGGGAAACGCGCTCGGCTCCGCCGCCGCCTTTGCCATACTTGCCTATGCGGGCTATATGCTCTTCCAGCCTTATAAAGAGGCCAAAACGCTTCGGACACGAGCTGTCTTAAACTGACTTCAAAGCCAATAAGCCTGAAGGAGGTACGATTATGCTGGCATTTATCACCGAAAACTTCGCGACTATTGTCATCAGCCTTGCGCTTTTCGCCGTCGTTGCGGGAATCGTGGCTAAGCTCTGCAGAAACTGGAAAACGGGAAAAACCTCCTGTGGCTGCGGATGCGAGGGCTGCCCCATGAGCGACGCCTGTCATGTAAAGAAGTGATTTTGCAAAAGACCAAAGACCCAAAAAAGTTTTCTCCCCTTTTCAAATAAAACATCCGATAAAGACGCGGCCTTGTAAGGCCGCGTCTCAGGCAGTCGAAAAATCATTTTTCGACTGCCTGATTTTCTCGGCGCTCCGAAAGGCCCGAGAAAATG
>DATMXT010000320.1:0-12412 GCA_035561375.1 Terriglobales bacterium
ATAGAAAATATTGTTGTCAAAAAACATTTGCGTCGTCAAAAATTCGCAGCCGGCGTCGACTTTTCTCTTCAGATTTTCCACGTCCTCGCAAAGACACGCCGATTCCGGGTGTCCTTCGGGGTAGCATGCCCCGCCGACGCAAAAGCCGCCGTACGCCTCGGCCGCCCCGGCAAGCTCACTGGCATAGCGGTAGCTCCAGGCCTCCTTTGGCCGGGAGTCCTCCGACACGTCCCCGCGCAGGGCCAGCAGGTTTTCAATGCCGGCCCGCCGCAGCGCCTCAAACTGGCCCTTGACGTCCCGCTCGGTCGAGTCGACGCAGGTGAGGTGGGCCAGGACCGGCACGCCAAACCGCCGCGTGAGGTTGGCGGCGATGTCTACCGTGTATTTTTGGGAGCCGCCGCCCCGGCAGGTCACGCTCATATAGCTTGGACCTATGGCCGCAATGCGCTCGGTCGCCTCCCGGATGGAGTCGTAGCCGGCGTCCGACTTTGGCGGAAAGACCTCAAAGGACAGGGACGGGGCGCCGGAGTGGGCGTGTAAGATTTCGGATATTTTCATAGCTCGCTTTCTCCTTGGAAAAATAAAAGTCCGGAAGCGCTATACTCCCGGACACAATGAGCTATGAGGGGGCGACGCGGCATCCCGCCGCTCAGGCGGCGCCAAACGCACGACAAATACACCCGCACAGCAGCTGTGTCCGGGAGTGAGGCATTCGTCCGGTTCTGGCGGCGAAGCTCAAATGTCGCGCCTCCTTTTGTCGAATTGATGAGAATTATAACAGGTTTTTTGTCTATTGTCAACATAAATCGTTTTGATTGCCCGAACAATCCGGGGCAGGTCCGCGCGCTTGCACATATGGGGTTTTTTTGATATGATTGTTATATCACACAAGGAGGCGCAGTATTTATGAAAGTCCTACTCATCAACGGCAGCCCCAACGAAAAGGGGTGCACCTATACGGCGCTGAGCGAGGTCGCCGGAAAACTCCGTGAGCATGACATTGAGACCGAGCTTGTACAGATCGGCCGGGCGCCCGTCGCCGGCTGCATTGACTGCGACGCCTGCAGCAAGACCCACCGGTGCGTCTTTGACGACCTCGTCAACGAGCTCGCGGCCAAAATCGACGAGTTCGACGGCCTTGTGGTGGGCTCGCCGGTCTACTACGCCGGCCCGTCGGGCCAGCTTTGCGCGCTGCTCGACCGGCTGTTCCAGGTCACGGGCCGGCGCATGGCCGGAAAAGTCGGGGCCTGCGTCGTCTCCTGCCGCCGCGGCGGGGCGACCGCCGCCTTTGACCGGCTGAACAAATATTTTACCATCACGAATATGGTCGTGGCCTCCTCGCAGTACTGGAATCAGGTCCACGGCAACACGCCGGAGGAGGTCATGCAGGACGCGGAGGGGCTTCAGACCATGCGGACGCTGGCCGAGAATATGGCCTGGCTGTTAAAGAGCATTGAGGCCGGGCGGGCCGCCGGAGTCACGCCCCCGCAGTACGAGCGGCGCACCTATACCAACTTCATCCGGTCGTGAATTTTGGCCCTGTCTTTTTGAATAAGGTCTTTTGCGGGGCTTTTTTGGAAAAAATAGAGAACGGGAGGCCTTGTTGAACGAAAAATTAAAAGAAAAATTAAATGAATCCCTCTCGTCGGTGCTTCCGGTCACGGGGATCGTGTTGCTGCTCAGCGTCGCCGTCACGCCGCTCGACGTCGGAACCCTCGCCCTCTTCACCGTGGGCGCGACCCTGCTGGTCTTTGGAATGGGGCTGTTCAGCCTCGGCGTCGACATGTCCATGCTGCCGATGGGCGAGCACATGGGCAGCCATATCACAAAACTTCGGCGGCTCCCCCTCATTTTGCCGCTCTGCTTTTTCATGGGCACCGCCATCACGATTGCCGAGCCGGACCTGACCGTATTGGCCGGACAGGTGCCCCACATCCCCAACATGACCATCATTGTCACGGTGGCGGCGGGGGTCGGCATTTTTCTGGTCGCAGCGTTTTTGCGGCTGGTGTTCCGGCTTTCGCTGCGGTACCTGCTGCTGGGCCTTTACGCCGTCGTCTTTGGGCTGGCCTTTTTTGTGCCGCCCGAGTTTCTGGCCGTCGCCTTCGACTCGGGCGGCGTGACGACGGGGCCGATCACGGTGCCCTTCATCATGTCAATCGGCATCGGCATGGCGTCGGTCGTCGCGAACAGCCGGGACGACGACAGCTTTGGCCTCATTGCGCTGTGCTCCATCGGGCCCATTCTGTCGGTCATGATTTTGAGCATATTCTATCCCACCGGCGCCGGCGCCTACACGCCCATTGAGCCGGTGCGGGTGGCCGACTCAAGGGAGCTTGCGGGGGTCTTCCTGCGCCAGCTGCCCCACTATGTGCTGGAGGTCGGCCAGGCGCTGCTGCCCATCGTCCTGTTCTTCTCCCTCTTCCAGGTGCTCCACCTGAAGCTGCCCCGCCGGGAGCTCACGCGGCTTGCGGTCGGCATGCTCTATACGTTTTTGGGGCTGGTGCTCTTTTTGACCGGCGTCAACGTCGCCTTCATGCCGACCGGGAATATGATCGGCTCCCTCATCGCCGCCCTGCCCTACCGGTGGATTCTCGTGCCCATCGGCATGCTGATCGGCTACTACATCGTCAAGGCGGAGCCGGCCGTGCACGTGTTGACAAGCCAGGTCGAGGAGATCACGGCCGGCTGCGTCTCCCGCGGAGCCATGATGGGGGCCCTGTCGGCCGGCGTCTCCATCTCAATCGGCCTTGCCATGCTGCGCATGCTGACCGGCATTTCCATCTGGTTTTACCTGGTGCCGGGCTATGCGCTGGCCCTCGGGCTGCAATTTTTCGTGCCGCCCGTCATCTCGGCCATCGCCTTTGACTCGGGCGGCGTCGCCTCCGGGCCCATGACGGCGACTTTCCTGCTGCCCTTTGCCATCGGGGCCTGCGAGCGGCTGGGCGGCAATGTCTTCGTGGAGGCCTTTGGAATTGTGGCCATGGTGGCCATGACCCCCTTGATTACCATTCAGCTGATGGGGCTTATCTATGGCGACAAGTCCCGTCTGGCGCCGGAGGAGGCGCCGCCCATACCGGCCGAGGCCGAAGAGATTATCGACCTGTGACATGGAGGAGAACATGACCGAACACGATAAGATCATGCTGTTATTCGTGATTGCCGACGCCAAAAGGGACGACGTGATCTGCGAAACCCTGGAAAAGCAGGGGTGCCGCATGATCATGACCATCCGGGGCCGCGGCACCGTCAAAAGCGAGATGCTGACAGCCATGGGGCTGGGCGACACCCATAGGTCGGTGACGGCCTGCGTCATCAAACAGGAAAACGAGGATGCGGTTCTCACAAAGCTCGACCGCAAAATGCACTTTGACCAGCCGGGGGGCGGCGTGGCTTTTACAATCGACATCAACAGCGTGGGCGGGCAAAAAGCCCTCGAGTACCTGCACGGCCCCCACGAGACCGGAGGAAAATGACATGAGTGACAACATCCAGATGATTTTGGCCGTGGTCAACCGCGGTTTCGCGGACGAGGCCATGGACGCCGCCCGTGAGGCCGGCGCCGCCGGCGGCACCATCATTCACGCCAAGGGCACCGGCGACGGCGAGGACACCCGCTTTTACGGCATCACAATCCAGCACGAAAAAGAGATGCTGCTCATATTGGCCAGGGCCTGCGAGCGCAGGGCCATCATGCAGGCCATCGCGGCCCGGGTGGGCATGCGCACGCCGGGGCAGGGCGTCGTCTTTTCGCTGCCGGTCAGCGGAGCCGTTGGGCTGACGGCCCAGTACGACTGCGAGGACGAGGATGAGGATGGAAATATGGACGGGGACGATGCCGTAAACCCATAGTCTTTAGTCTTTTTCGGGCAAATATCACGCGGCCGGCGCTTTCCTGTGGAAAGCGCCGGCCGCGTCGCTGTGTGTTTTTATTGCTCTTCGGCAAAGTGAAGCGTGAAAACCGTGCCGCCCACGTCGCTTTTGACCTCAATTTTAGCGCCGTGCAGCGCGGCCCCGTGTTTGACAATCGCAAGCCCCAGCCCGGTGCCCTCAACGGCCTCGCTGTGGCTCTTGTCGACCCGGTAAAACCGCTCGAAAATGCGCTCCTGCTCGGCCTTGGGAATTCCGATGCCGGTGTCGGCGACCGAGAGCGCGGCGCCTTGCCCCTCTTTTTTGACCATGAGCTGGGCCGAACCGCCGGGCCGGTTGTATTTGACGGCGTTTTCGGCGAGGTTGTAAATCATCTCCTCAAGCACTGAGGGAATGCCCGAGACCTCCGCCGCCTCGCCGGAGGCGGTCAGCATGACGCCGGCCTCGGCCGCCTTGGCCGAAAGCCTTGCGGCGACCGTTTTGGCGAGGGCCAGAAGGTCGCAGGGCTCCTTGGGCGGCATCACGTTCTCCTCAAGCTTTGAGAGCAGCATCAAATCCCGGATGAGCGCGATGAGCCGCTGCGCCTCCTCGTAAATATAGCCCGAAAACTCGGGAATGTCCTCCGGTTTTGCCATTTTGCCCGCCATGAGCTCGGCATAGCCCGAGATGACGGTGAGGGGCGTCTTGAGCTCGTGGGAGACGTTGGCCGTAAACTCGCGGCGCATGCTCTCCCGCTCCTGCTTTTCGGTGACGTCCATGATGAGCAGCACCATGCCCTGAAGGTCGCCGTCCACCGTGACGGGGCTGGCGTAGAGCTGGCATTGCCGGCCCTCAAAGGTGGCCAGCCGCTCGGCCGGCGCGCCGGCAAGCGCCGCATCGACCACTTCGCGCAGCGGCCGGCAGCGGTTCAGGCTGAGCACGTTGACCCCGGGCGGCACCGCATAGTGGATGCCGACCAGCTCGAGGGCGCTGTTGTTGTAGGAGAGCACCCGGCCCTGTTTGTCGAGCACCAGAAAGCCCTCGCTCATGTTTTCAGTGATGGCCGCAAACTGCCGCCGGCCGCGGTCGAGCTCTTTGATTTGCTCCTCAATGGTGTCCCGCTGAACTTTGATGCGGGTGAGCAGCGGGCTGATCTCGTCGTAGACCGGGCTGTCCTCCGGCCGGTCGAGGTCGATCTCGTTGATGGGGCGCACGATGCGCCGCGTGACATGGGCGGCGATGAAGGCCGACAGCACAAGGACTGCCGCCGCAATGAGGGCGACGACCCAGAAGAGCCGGTCGTAGGCGGTGATGATGCTGGCTGTGGTGGCGGCCACCCGGAGCACCGAGCCGTCGTCAAGGCGCAGCGCGTAATAATACGTCTGCTCCTGAATGGTGTCGGAAAGCCGCGTGTCCTCGCCGAAACCGTTTGAAACGGCCGCCTGCACCTCGGGGCGGTTCAAGTGATTTTCCATTGTGGCCGGACTGCCGACGCTGTCGAAGAGGACGGTGCCATCCGGCGCAATCAGGGTCAGCCGGGTGCCGGGCTCATCCTGCAGCTGCGCCAGAAATTCCGTATTGTCGGAACCCGGCGCCTCAAGTCCGGCGCGCAGGTAGGCCGCCTGCACCGCAACCTCCTCTTTGACCGTGGCAAAAAAGTTGTTGTAGCCCTCAATTGAGATGAGCACGGAGGTGACGATGACCGACAGGGCGGAGAGCAGGGCGGCAAAGAAGAAAATTCGGCGTCTCATCAGTCGCCTCCGATTCGGTAGCCGACCCCCCGCACCGTCTCAATCAGGTCGGCGCAGGAGCCGAGCTTGGAGCGCAGCGTGCGGATGTGGACGTCGACCGTGCGGCTCTCTCCGTCAAAGTCGTAGCCCCAGACGCCGGACATGATCTGGTCTCTCGTCAGCACGATGCCGGGATTGCGCAGCAGATAGGTGAGCACTTCGAACTCCTTTAAGGTCAGCACGACCGGCACCCCCTCGACCGTGACGAGGTGCCGCGGCACGCTGACAAAGAGGTCCCCGGCCGTGTACTCCTCAGCCTTTTCCTCCTGCGGGTTCACGCGCCGCAGCAGGCTTTTGACCCTCGCCACCAGCTCCATCATGCCGAAGGGCTTGGGCAGATAGTCGTCGGCCCCCATGTCGAGCCCCGCCACCTTGTCGTACTCGGTGCCCTTTGCGGTCAGCATCATGACCGGAATCCTGCCGGTCAGCCTCGAGGCCCGAAGCTCTTTTAAGACCTGCAGCCCGTCCCCGTCCGGCAGCATGATGTCGAGCAGGATGAGCTCCGGCGTCTTTTTGCGCATGCCCTCCCAGAAGTCCGCGACGCAGCCAAACCCCTCGGCCTCAAGCCCGGAGTTCTCGAGGGTGTAAATCACCAGCTTGCGGATGCTGGTCTCGTCTTCCAGTAAATAGATCACTGCGACTCCTCCCCCTCAATCCACCTGCGGCTGCCGGTCATGGAATAGAGCACCCACTCGGCGATGTTCTGGGCGTGGTCGCCGATGCGCTCAAAATATTTGGCGATCATGAGCAGGTCAAGGCAGTCTCCGGCCAGCTTGCTGTCCTGCAGAATCTGCGCGATGAGCTCCCCCTTGACCTTTGAAAAGAGGTCGTCGACCACGTCGTCGTAGACCAGCACCGTCTTGACCAAGGCGATGTCCCCGTTGACATAGGAGTCAATGCTGTCGGTCAGCATTTTGATGGCGGCCCTCGCCATGTCGGCGATGTGGATGTCGCTTTTGACCGGGCTGCCCCGCATGAAACCGGCAAGCTCTGCAATGTCGGCCGCCTGGTCGCCGACCCGCTCCATGTCGATGATCATGTGCTGAGCGGCCGTCACCTGCCTGAGGTCGCCGGCGATCGGCTGCTGGTGGAGCAGCAGCCGGTAGCAAATCAGTTCGATGTCCCGCTCCATGAGGTCGATGTCCCGCTCGAGCGTCACCGCCTTTTCCCGCAGGCTGTCGTCTCCCTCGAGCAGCGCCTTGGAGGCACTTGCGATGGCGTCTTCGCAGAGGGCTCCCATCTGAATCATTTTTGTGTGCATCGCTTCAAGCTGGCTGTCGAACTGCCGGCGCATCATCCAAACCTCCCCGTGATGTAGTCCTCCGTCCGCTTGTCGTGCGGCATGGAGAATATGTCTTCGGTCGCCCCGAATTCAACGAGTTCCCCGAGCAGGAAAAACGCCGTCTTATCGGAAATACGGGCCGCCTGCTGCATGTTATGCGTGACTATGACTATAGTATAATCCTTCTTGAGCTCGCTCACAAGGTCTTCTATTTTGGAGGTTGAAATGGGGTCGAGGGCCGACGTCGGCTCGTCCATGAGCAGCACTTCGGGCCCTACGGCAAGGGCTCTTGCGATGCAAAGCCGCTGCTGCTGGCCGCCGGATAACCCCAAAGCGCTCTTTTTAAGCCGGTCCTTGGTCTCGTCCCAGATGGCGGCGGCCCGAAGGGATTTTTCCACAACCTCGTCGAGCTTGACCTTCGAGCGCACGCCGTGGGTGCGGGGCCCGAAGGCGATGTTGTCATAGACGGTCATGGGGAAGGGGTTTGGTTTTTGGAACACCATGCCGACCCGCTTGCGCAGCGAGCTCACGTCCATACCCTTATATATGTCCTGCCCGTCGAGGGTGACCGTGCCGACAATGCGGCAGTCCTCGACAAGGTCGTTCATGCGATTGATGGTCTTGAGCAGCGTCGACTTTCCGCAGCCGGAGGGGCCGATGAAGGCGGTGACCTCTTTGGGCAGCACCGACATGTTGACGTCCTTGAGCGCCTGAAAGGTCCCGTAAAATAAATCCAGTTTTTCGACTTTAATCTTTTCCATATTTTCCTCCCGCCATGCGCCTTGCAAGCCAGCCGGAGCAGGCGTTTATGATGAGCACGAGCACCAGCAGCACGACTGCCGTGGCATAGGTCTGGTTGATGTAGAGCCCCTCGTTCGACAGGGCGTACATGTGGACCGAGAGGGTCCGGGTGGAGTCAAGGAGCTTTTCCGGCACCTCCGGCGTGGTTCCGGCCGTGTAAATGAGGGCTGCGGTCTCGCCGACGATGCGCCCGATGGCCAGAATGACGCCGGCGAGGATGCCCGGCACCGCGGCCGGCAGTACGATGGCAAAGACGGTGCGCAGCCGCCCCGCCCCGAGTCCGAAGCTGCCCTCACGGTAGGCGTCCGGCACCGCGAGCAGCGCCTCCTCGGTCGTGCGCATGATGAGGGGCAAAATCATGATGGTCAGGGTACAGGTGCCGGCCAGGAGCGAGTAGCCCCACTTCATGGTCGCGACGAAGAAGAGAAAGCCGAAAAGTCCGTATACGATGGAGGGAATGCCGGTCAGCACTTCGGAGGCCATGCGGATGATTTTGACAATCCGGCTGCCCCGCTTTGCGTATTCGCTTAAGTAAACGGCGGAGAAAATTCCGATTGGGCCCGCGACGAGCAGCGCCAGCACCGTCATGATGACGGTGTTGATGAGGGCCGGCACCAGCGAGACGTTTACGCTGTTGTACTTCCAGGAGAAGAGGGAGGGCGTGAGGTTGGGTACGCCCTTGACCAGAATATACCCGACCAGAAACAGGATGACGAGGAAGGCGATGACCGTGGCCAGACGGACCAGGGCGCCCAGCGCCAGGGATACGGGGTCTATGCGCCGCCTCATATGTTCTGCCTCCTTTTGATGAGCGACAGGAGCAGGTTGATGAGCAGGATGAAGACAAAGAGCACAACGCCGGTCGCGATGAGCGCCCCGCGGTGGAGGTCCGCGGCATAGCCCATCTCAATGACGATGTTGGCCGTCATGGTGCGCACGCCGCTTGTGATGCTCTCCGGAATGACGGGCTGGTTGCCGGCCACCATGATGACGGCCATGGTCTCGCCGATGGCTCTGCCGACCCCCAGCACAATGGCCGCCATGACCCCCGACTTCGCCGCCGGCAGCAGCACGAAAAACACGCTGCGCTCATGGCTTGCCCCGAGGGCCAGCGCCCCCTCGTAATAGCTTTCGGGCACCGCCGCAATGGCCGCCTCCGAAACGCTGATGACGGTGGGCAAAATCATGATGCCGAGCAGGATGGAGGCCGTCATGACGCTCTTGCCGCCGTTAAAGAGCTGCCGCATGAGCGGCACCAGCACGACAAGCCCGAAAAAGCCGTATATGATGGAGGGGATTCCCGCCATCAGAGATACGGCCGGCCGCAGCACGCGGTTGACTTGCTTTGTGCCGAAGCGTGCGATGAAAATGGCGGTCAGCACGCCGATGGGAACCCCCACCGCCATGGCTCCGGCCGTCACGTAGAGGCTCCCGATGATCATGGGCGCAATGCCGAAAATGTCGTTGCCCGGCTTCCATCTTGTTCCAAGCAAGAATTTAAACGGTCCGATTTCGGCGATGGTCGGAAGGCCGTTTGCGAACAAAAACAGGCAAATGAGCAGCACACAGATGATGGATACGCAGGCGCAAATCAGAAAGAGCAGTCGCGCCGCGTGTTCTTTATAGCGGTTCATGTCGTCTCCTTGCCAAAGAGAGCCGGACCCATGTCCGGCCCTTCTTTTGAGTGTCGAAAATGACTTTTTGGACGACCTCAGAGGGCCGGACCCATATCTGTCCGGCCCTCTTTTGGGTGTCGGCTTACTTATTTCAGTTCGGACCAGTCGGTGATGGTGCCGGTGTAAATGCCCAGAACATCTTCCTTGGTCAGGTCGGAGACTTCGTTGCCCTTGTTGACGATGACCGCAATGCCGTCCATCGCAATGGTGGTGGGACTCAGGCCCTTCTCAAGCTCGCTGTCCTTGACTTCGCGGGAGGCCATGCCGATGTCGCAGATGCCGTCGATGGCCGAAGTCATGCCGGTGGTGGAGTCGCTCATCTGGATGTCGATGGAGGCGCCGGTGTTGAGGGCCATATAGGCTTCCTTGAGCTTCTCCATGACCGGGGTGACCGAAGAGGAGCCGGCAACGGTGATGGAGCCCGCCGGCTTGCTGCCCGCATAGGCGCCGGTGTTGCCTTCCGAGATGTAGCCGTTGTCCTCAATGACCTTCTGGCCCTCGGCGCTCATGATATAATCGATGAAGTCTTTCGTCAGACCGGTTGCCTCGCCCTTCGTGACAATGTTGAAGGGACGGGCGACGGTGTAGCTGCCGTCCTTGACGCCGGCGACCGAGGGGGCGACGCCACCGATGGCGACGGCCTTGACGGTGTCGTTCAAGGAGCCCAGCGAAATGTATCCGATGGCGTTCGGGTCGCCGGCGACGGTGGTGATGACGACGGAGGTGCTGCTGTTGATTTCGGCGGTGTCAATGGTCATGTCGACCTTGTTGCCCGAGGCGTCCTTCTGCTCGATTCCGAAGAGTTCGATAAAGGCGCCGCGGGTGCCGGAACCCTCTTCACGGGAGATGACGTCGATGGTCTGCTCAACGACCGGGGGCTCTTCCGGCGGCGGAGTCGGGTTCTCTTCTTTCGGCGCGCAGCCTGCGGCCGTCAAAAGCAGCATCGCAGCCATGCCCAGTGCGAAAATTTTCTTCATTTTCATTTTCCTCCAAGTTGCATATTTCGAGTTGTGTTTCGAGCGTGCTTTTTTTGTTACGCTCTAAGCTTACGGCTTTTAGGTTAAATCCGTTATCAGGGCCATGTTAAATCTATGTTAAGTGGGGCCAATTCTTGACAGCCCGCACAGTATCCGCCCTACCGTACCCAAATTTTCTGTGTTCTGGATATGGCGTATAGGACGATTTTTGGCCGATCTCATGCCTTTTATACGGTTTATATACAGCGGCACAGCGTCATTTTAGCCCTTTATTCCTTGTGCTTAGCTTTCCGATTTGATATAATGAGGCGGAAATGTGCGGCAAAGACCGTCTGTTTTACACAGAATAAACCTTTGAAAACGGAAAGGATGAGCTCTATGTCCTTCAGTCCCGCGCTTGAATCCGCCTTTAACGACACTAAAATGCGCAGCGCCATGCGCACGCCATGTTCCGGCATGTGCTCTTTTTGCACGGAGGACTGCATCGGAAGCTGCGAGATCGGGCTTGCCTCAGTCATCGGACAGGCGGCGGTCTATCCGACCAACACCGGCGCAAATCAGATTGCCAGCGAGAAAGACAATCCGCTCGACTATTCCATTTTCAACATCGGCGGCCGCTGCTTCGGGGCTGTCGGCGCTCCCGCCGACGGGGACGCGGCTGCCATTTTCAACGTGAACCTCGAGCGGACCGTCGGATATGACAATCCCGTCAAACTGGCACTGCCGGTCATGCTGCCGGCCCTCATCAAGCTCAACTGGCAGGGCTATTTTGCGGCCGCCGCCATGGCCGGCACCGTCTGCGTCATCGGCGAGGGCTCTCCTTCGAAGGACGGGGCGCTTACATACGACGCCAAGGGCAAAATCAACCGCTTCCCGATGTTGAACGACATGCTCGACGCTTTCCGCCGGTACGACCGCGGCTACGGCCAGATTGCGCTGCAGTGCAACGTGGACGACGACGCGGCGGGGCTGCCGGAGTACGCGATTCAAAAGTGCGGCGCCCCCGCCATTGAAATCAAATTCGGCCAGTCGGCCAAGGGCACCCAGCCCGCCGTGCGGCTGCCGGACCTCAAAACCGCCCTCAAAAAGCGGGCGGAGGGATGTCTGGTCTACCCCGACCCCAGTGACCCGGAGGTGCAAAAAGCCTGCGAAGAGGGGGCCTGCCCGCAGTTTTGGACCTATGGGCGGCTGCCGATGTGGACTGAGGAGAGCTTACTTGCCCACGTGGAGCGGCTGCGCGAGCTTGGGCTTAAAAACCTCTATTTCAAGACGGCGGGATTTGACCGCGCCGACATGGAGCGGGTACTGCACATGGCCTGCCTCTGTAAAGCCGACATGGTGACTTTCGACGGGGCGGGCGGGGGCTCCGGATACAGCCCCTGCAAAATGATGAACGAGTGGGGGCTTCCTGCCGTCTGCATTGAGAGCGCTTTGGTGCCACTCTGCAAAAAGCTCGAAGCCGAGGGGCTGAAGCTTCCGGCCATTTCCGTCACGGGCGGTTTTGCCAGCGAGGATCAGGTCTATAAGGGGCTGGCCTTGGGCGCCCCCTACGTCACGGCCATCGGCACCTGCCGCGCCGCGATGGCGGCCGCCATGTCCGGGGCCAAAATGGGCGAGCTCATCGAGTCCGGAAACATTCCGAAGCACCTCGCGAAGTTCGGCAAGACAAAGGAGGAGCTCTTCTTTGAGCTGCCGGCCCTGCGGGCCCTCTACGGCAAGGCGGCCGACGCCTTTCCGCTCGGCGCTGTCGGCGCTTACTCCTATCTGAAGAAGCTGGCCTTCGGCGTCCAGCACTTTGCGGCCTTGAACCGCAAGTTCGACGTCAAATACATCGACCGCACCGACCTCATTCCGCTGACCCGCGACGCAAAAGAGCTCTTGCGGGGCGAGTGGTTCAACTATTAATTCGTAATCATGCGAAAAGGCCGGGGGAAAGTCCCCCGGCCTTAAAATGTCGAAAAACCTATGGGTTTTCCGCCAAGCAATCGGTGCCCTTCCCGCGCGAAGTCAATTCGCGCTTCGCGCCCGGCATATGAT
>DATMXT010000321.1:0-2296 GCA_035561375.1 Terriglobales bacterium
CCATTTTATTTACCTCCGAGATGGGGAAAAGCGCCGGGCCTGTCCGCTTTTTACAAAACAGGCCGCAAAGCCCGTCCCGACCGCGCCGTCAGGGGTCAGTCCCTGTATTCCTCAACGGCGTAGGCCTCGATGACGTCGCCTTCCTTGATATCGTTGAAACGCTCGAGCTGAACGCCGCACTCGAAGCCCTGCTGGACCTCTTTGGCGTCGTCCTTAAAGCGTTTGAGCGAATCGATCTTAGTATCTGCAATGACCACGCTGTCACGCAGCACGCGGGCAAGCGCGCCCCTGACAATTTTTCCGTTTGTCACGTAGCAGCCGCCGATGGTGCCGACGCCCGACACCTTGTAAGTGGCGCGCACTTCGGCGTGGCCGTAAATGACCTCGCGGCTCTTGGGGGCCAGCATGCCCTTGAGTGCGGCCTCCATCTCCTCAATGCACTCGTAAATGATGCGGTAAGTGCGGATGTCGACGCCCTTTTCAGCCGCGTCCTCACGGATGGCGGCGTCGGGGCGGACGTTGAAGCCGATGACGATGGCGCGGGAGGCCTCCGCCAGCATGAGGTCGCTGCCGGTGATGGCGCCGACGCCGCTGTGGATGACCCGCACTTTGACCTCGTCGTTCGAGAGCTTTTCAAGCGAGGTCTTGACGGCCTCGGCCGAGCCCTGCACGTCGGCTTTGACAATGAGGCCCAGCTCCTTGACGCTGCCCTCCTGAATCTGGTTGAAGAGGTCGTCGAGCGAGACCTTCGTGGTCTTGACCTGGGAGGCCCGCTCCTCGTTGCGCCGCTGCTCGGCCAGCTCCCTCGCCATTTTTTCGTCCTCGACAGCGTAGAACAGGTCGCCCGCCTGCGGGACCTCGGCGAGACCGATGACCTCGACCGGCGTCGAGGGGCCGGCGTCCTCAATGCGCTGCCCCTTGTCGTCGTTCATGGCGCGCACGCGGCCGACCGCGGTGCCGGCGATGATGATGTCGCCGGTGTGCAGCGTGCCGTTTTGCACGAGCAGGGTGGCGACGGCGCCGCGGCCCTTGTCAAGCCGGGCTTCAATGACGGTGCCAAGTCCGCGGCGGCCGGGGTTTGCCCGCAGCTCCTTGACGTCGGCCGTCAGCAGCACCATGTCGAGCAGGTTGTCGATGCCCTCGTGGGTCACGGCCGAGACCGGCACGCAGATGACGTCGCCGCCCCACTCCTCGGGGACCAGCTCGTACTCGGTCAGCTCCTGCTTGACCCGTTCGACGTCGGCCTGCGGCTTGTCGATTTTGTTGATGGCCACGATGATGGCGACGCCCGCCGCCTTGGCATGGTTGATGGCCTCGACGGTCTGGGGCATGATGCCGTCGTCGGCCGCAATGACCAGAATGGCGATGTCGGTGACGTTGGCGCCCCGAGCCCGCATGGAGGTGAAAGCGGCGTGGCCGGGGGTGTCGAGGAAAGTGATTTCGCGGTCCGCCGCCTCGACTTTATAGGCGCCGATGTGCTGCGTGATGCCGCCGGCCTCGCCGGCCGTCACATGGGTGTTGCGAATGGCGTCGAGCAGCGAGGTCTTGCCGTGGTCGACGTGGCCCATGACGACGACGACCGGGCTGCGGGGCTGAAGGTCGGCCTCGCTGTCGGCGCTGACGTCAATGAGCTGCTCCTCAATCGTGACGACGACCTCGCGGGTGTAGCGGGCGCCGAACTCCTCGGCCACAAGGGCCGCCGTGTCGTAGTCGATGGTGTCGTTGGCCGTCACAATCGTCCCCATGAGAAAGAGCTTTTTGACGACGTCGGCGTTGGTCTTCTTCAACCGGGTGGCGAGCTCGCTGACGACGATCTCGTCCGGAATCGTGATGTTGAGGGGGGCGCGCCGGGCCTTTTCAAGCGCCAGCCGGCGCAGCTTCTCGGCCTCGGTCTCCCGCTTCTGGAAGGGGGCGGGGCGCTGGGCGGGATTCTTTTTGAAACGCTGCTTGCCGCCGCCGATGTTGCGGGAGCGCTCGGGCGCCATTTCGGCAAAGCGCTCGTCGAACTTGGAGAGGTCGACCTGGCTGCTGCGGGTGTCGACGACCCGCACGCCCTCGCGGCGGGTGGTCTGCTGCGGCGTCTTGGGCCTCGGGGGCGGCGCCGGTTTCTTTGCGGCGGACTGACCCTGCTGTGCGGACGCCGGGCGCCGGTCAAACTGGCCCTGCTGCCCCGCGGGGCGAAATCCGGACTGACCCTGCTGATAAGACGGGCGCTGGCCCTGCCCTCCCTGCTGATAGGGCGGGCGCTGGCCTTGCTGAGAGGGCGCGGGGCGGCGGTCAAACTGCCCCTGCTGCG
>DATMXT010000322.1:0-2260 GCA_035561375.1 Terriglobales bacterium
CTTGAAGCGGGGGAGCAGTCATAAATCATCGGGGCCGTCCGTGCGGGCGGCCCGATTTATCGGGAGGTGATTGAAATCAAATTGTCTTCCCTCGCGCATTTTGCGGGCTATGGCGTCAAGACCATTTTGTTCAAAACGGACGGGCCGATTCTCGGCACCGTGATTGTGACCGACAAGTGCAACCTCACCTGCAAGCACTGCTCGGTGAACAACATCACGTCGGTCATCCACCCCTACGCGCAGATAAAGTCGGAGATGCGCCAGCTTTACGACATGGGGGTCAGAATCCTCTTTTTGTGCGGCGGCGAAACCTTTTTGTGGCATGACGGGGAGAAGACGCTGCGGGACCTCGTCGTCGAGGCAAAGGCCATGGGGTTTCTCATCGTCAACACCGTCACCAACGGCACCTTTCCCCTCGACCTGCCGGAGGCCGACCTGATTTTGCTCAGCCTCGACGGAGACAGGGAGCGGCACAATGAAATCCGCGGCGACACCTATGATTTGATTTTGCGCAACATCGAGGCCGCGACGGCGGGGAACATCTGCCTGTACATGGCCGTCAATCAAATCAACAAGGACGCAATAGAAGACGTCTGCATGACGGCAAAGCGCATGAAAAATGTGCGGGCCGTCTCCTTCAACTTCCACACGCCCTACCCCGACACAAAGGAGCTTGCCCTGACGAGGGCGCAAAAAGAGGCCTGCTGCGACACCATTTCCCGGATGATGGCGGCCGGCGCGCCGGTCTTCAACCTGAAAAGCGCCTTTCCCTATCTCATTGACAACCGCTTTAAGACGCCCTGCCGCCAGTGCGTCGTGATGGAAAACGGAAAGCTCAGCGTCTGCGGACGGTGCATTGACATCCCCGGACTGTGCGAGAGGTGCGGATACTTTTTTGTGGCGGAATATACGCTGCTGTTCGGGGGGAATATCAGGGTCATCGCCGAGATGCTGAGGACATATCTCAAGTACATATAGGTGAATTATGAGCCTTATCACGACACTGACCCGCGCGTGGCTTACGAGGTCGTGCAAGCCCTTCACGTTTAATAACGAATACGATGAAAAGCTGGATTTTGAGCGCTGCGAGGGGCTCGGACTCTATGTCCACATCCCGTTTTGCAAGCAGCTCTGCTCCTTTTGCCCCTACTGCAAAGAGCTCTACGACCCTGCGGCCTGCGACGAATATGTCGACCGCCTCATTCGGGAAATCCACATGGTCGGCGGTGCGCTCTGCGAAAAAAAGCGGGTGACAAGTCTCTACTTTGGCGGCGGGACGCCGGCGCTGGCAGCCGGGCGCATCGGCGAAATTGTCAGGGCCTGCGAGGACCACTTTGTCATCACCGAGGGAATCGGGCTGGAGCTGCACCCCGACAATGTCGAGGAGGAGACGCTCCGGGCGCTGCGGGCGGCCGGCGTCAATAAAATCAGCATCGGGGTTCAGTCCTTCGGGGACAAATATCTCGCGGTGCTCGGCAGAAAGGACTTTGAGCCCGAGAAAATCGCCGCGGCGCTCAAAAAGGTTCCGTTTGAGACCGTCTCGATGGATTTCATCTTTGCGCTGCCGGGGCAGACTTTCGAGGATTTGAAAAGCGATATCGACACGGCTTTTTCAATCGGGGCAAACCATGTCGCCATCTACCCATATATCGATTTCACTTTTACGAGCTCGGCCGTAAGGCCGATGGGCAAAGGGGAAAAACGGGCGCTGCTCGACAAAATCACGCTTTACTGCAAAGAGCGGGGCTATGCGCGGGACTCCATATGGACGTTTTCAAACGCGCCGAGCGCAAAATACTCCTCTATGACGAGAGACAACTTCCTCGGGTTTGGCTGCTCGGCAACGTCCCTGCTGCGCGAGCAGTTCAAAATCAACACCTTCTCAGTTTTGGAGTATCAAAAGCGAATCGACGCAAACACCCTGCCGACCTCCCTGACCCTTCGCTTCACCGAGCGCCAGCGCATGATTTACTATCTCTTTTGGACCGCCTACTCCACGCAGGTCGGCGGGCGGGAATTCGAGGCGTTTTTCGGAGTCCCGCTCAAAAAGGTCTACGGAGCGGAGGTGTGGGCCGCAAAAAAGCTGGGCTTTGCGACCGAGGAAAACGGCGTGTACCGCATGACCCTCAAGGGCGCCTTTTATTACCACTATTACGAGCACGACTACACCCTCGCCTACATCGACAAAATGTGGGGCATCATGCGAAAAGAGGCTTTCCCGGACAAAATCGTATTATAAAAAAGCGGCACGACGTTACGT
>DATMXT010000323.1:0-5989 GCA_035561375.1 Terriglobales bacterium
GTTTGAGGGGGTGCCCCGCTCCTCCAGCACCGCCTCTTCGAGCAGCTTGAGGTAGAGGTCGTACCCGACGGCCTCCATGTGCCCGTGCTGCTCGGCCCCCAGCACGCTGCCGGCGCCTCTGATTTCGAGGTCCCGCATGGCGATTTTGAAGCCGGAGCCAAACTCGGTGAACTCCCGGATGGTCGAAAGCCGCTTGGTGGCGTCCTCGGTCAGCACTTTGTCTCTGCGGTAGGTGAGGTAGGCATAGGCCCTGCGGCTCGACCGGCCGATGCGCCCTCTGATTTGGTAGAGCTGCGACAGTCCGAGCCGGTCGGCGTCCTCGACAATGAGGGTGTTGGCGTTTGGCACGTCGACCCCGGTCTCAATGATGGTGGTGCAGACCAGCACGTCGACCCCGCCCTCCACCATCTGCTGCCAGACGTCCGAGAGCTCATCCTCCGCCATTTTGCCGTGGGCGACGACGATGTTGGCGTCGGGCAGCCGCTCCTGAAGTTTCGCGGCCACCCGGTGAATGCTGTCGACCCGGTTGTAAAGGTAGAACACCTGCCCCCCGCGGCGCAGCTCTTTTTTGATGGCGTCGACCGCAATGCCGAAGTCGTACTCCAGCACATAGGTCTGGACCGGCCGGCGGTCCATCGGCGGCTCCTCAATCGTGGACATGTCCCTTATGCCGGACAGCGCCATGCCGAGGGTGCGCGGGATGGGGGTCGCCGTCAGGGTCAGCACGTCGACCGTGTTTGAAATCTGCTTGAGCTTCTCCTTGTGGGCGACGCCAAACCGCTGCTCCTCGTCAATGATGACAAGCCCTAAGTTCTTAAAGGCGACATCTTTTTGCAGCAGCCGGTGGGTGCCGATGACCATGTCGAGTTCGCCTGTGCGAAGCCGTTTTAAGACGTCTTTTTGCTGTCTTGCGCTGCGAAAGCGCGACAGCGTGTCAATGCGCATCGGGAAGGTCGAAAACCGGGAGAGGATGGTCGTGTAGTGCTGCCACGAGAGGATGGTGGTCGGCACGAGGAAGGCCACCTGCTTGCCGGCGTCAATGGCTTTGAAAGCGGCCCGCACGGCGACTTCGGTCTTGCCAAAGCCCACGTCGCCGCATAAGAGCCGGTCCATCGGGGCCGGTTTTTCCATGTCCTCCTTGATTTCCCGCACGCACCGGAGCTGGTCCTCGGTCTCGACATAGGGGAACGACGCCTCAAAGGAGGCCTGCCACTCGCTGTCGGGCGGATAGGCAAAGCCCCCGAGCCGCTGGCGGGCCGCGTAGAGCTCGGTCAGCTGCCGCGCCATGTCGCGGGCTGCGGCCGACACCCGCTGCCGGGTCTTGGCCCACTCGACGCCGCCCAGCTTTGCGAGGCGCACCTTGCCCGGCGCGTCCTCGCCGCCGATGTATTTCGACACGAGGTCGAGCTGGTTGGCCGGGACGTAGAGCACATCGGTCCCGGCGTAGTTGATTTTAATGTAGTCCTTGACGACACCCTCGACCTTGAGCTGCGAAATGCCCGTATACCGGCCGATGCCGTGGTTTTGGTGCACGACGTAGTCGCCCGCGCGCAAATCCGAGTAAGTGCGCACTTTTTCGCCGGCAGTCTTCTTTTTCGGCCGGGCGCTCCGCTTTTTGGCGATGCCGGCGTCGGTCAGGATGGTCAGCCCGTCCTCGGGGTAGCTGACGCCGCTCGAAAGCGCCCCGATGATAATTTCTGACCTGCCGTCCTGCACCAGCCCCGAGAGGGCAGACCTTCTGGTCTCGTCGGCCACGAAGATATAGACTTTACCGTCGGCGTCGGCGAGCTCGTCTGCCAGAAGCTCCGGCGTCTCCCCGAATCCCGCCGTGTGCCGCTCGTGCGAGGCGACAAGGGAGCGGGGCGCCAGCTCGTAAAAGGAGTGGGGCAGCACGTCCATGTGGATGACGGGATGCCGGCCCGCGGCGCTCCAGAATTCGCCCGGCGACAGCGCGTGGTCGCAGAGCTCCGGCACGGTCTCCCCCTCCTCGAGGGCGGCCGTAAAGTCGGTCGCAGCCATCTCCACAGCGCTGCGCAGCCGCTCGGTGCAGGCCCGCTCCTCCGACACGAGGATGGGAAAGTCCTTGGCGTAGTCGAGCAGCGTGCACCGCTCTCCCCACAAGAGGGGCTGCAGCAGGTCCCGGGGGCCGACGGCCTCAAACCGCTCGAGCTCGGCACGGATGGCGGCCCCCGCCTTGCGGCGGGCGTATTTTTTTACGAGCTCGTCGAGCTTTTCCTTAACCTGCTGGTCTGTGATCAAATGGGTCGCCGGCGGCAGGTCGAGCGCCTCCACCGCGTCGCCCCGCCGCTGGCTCATGGCGTCGAACACATTCATGGCGTCGATCTCGTCGCCGAAAAACTCAATGCGCACCGGCTGCTCCTGCCCCGGCACAAAGACGTCGACAATGCCGCCCCGCCTTGAAAACTGCCCCGCCCCCTCGACGATGGGGCCTCGGGCATAGCCTGCCGACGCAAGTTTCAGGCAGAGGGTCTCAAGCGAAACGGTCTGTCCGCGGGTCAGGCGCATGGAGCTTTGCATCAAAAGCTCCCGCGGGATGACCAGCTGGGCGGCGGCCGCCGGCGTTGCGACGACGATGGGCCGCTCCCCCTCCGCCACCGCCCGCAGCACGGCAAGCCGGCGGTGCATGAATTCCCGCGAGGCCCCCTCCACGCCGTGCAGCAGCACGTCGCAGTAGGGGTACTGGAGGACATTTGCGCCAAACCCCGCCATGTTGGCGGCGAGCTGCCGGCAGGCCGTCTCGTCCGGGGCGAGCAGGAGGGCCCCGTTTTCGCCCGCGGCGCAGGCCAAAAGGGCCTTCCCGCATTCGGAAAGGCCCGTAACGCCGACCGGCGTCTCCCCTTCGGACATGAGCCGAAGGGCGGAGCGGTAGGCGGATACACGTTGTGATAACTCTCTAATCAATGCGTCACCCGTCATCAGGAATTGATGCGGCTTTGGGCCAGCCTGACGTCGCCCTTCAAAATGAGCTCCACCCCTTCGGCGACTCTCGAAAAGCGGTCGAACAGGGCTTTTTGGTCGGCCGCGGTAAACGCCTGCAGCACAAAGTCGGCAAGCTCCATTTCGGGGTGGGGCTTTGGCCCGATGCCGATTTTCACGCGGGGGAACTCCTCGCTTCCGAGGTGGGCGATGATCGACTTGATGCCGTTGTGCCCGCCGGACGACCCCTTTTCGCGGACGCGAAGGGTGCCGAGCGGCAGGTCGGCGTCATCGAAAATGACGATGACGCGCTCGGGCGGGAGCTTATAGAAGCGGGCCGCCTCCCCCACCGCCTCGCCCGAGAGGTTCATATAGGTCTGCGGCATCATGAGCAGCACCGGAACCCCCGCGACGACGGCGTTGCCGGTCAGCGCGTGGAACTTGAGCTTGCGGATGTCGGCCTTGACGGTCTGGGCGAGGTAGTCGACCGCCATGAAGCCCACATTGTGCCGTGTCAGCCGGTATTCCCGCCCCGGGTTTCCAAGTCCCACAATGAGATATTTGGGCTTTTGTCGAAAGCTTAACATATTCCTCAACTGAAGAGCGTCGAAACGGGCAGCTCCTCGTAAATGCGCTCAATCGCCTCGGCGAAGACCGACGCGACCGACAGCACCTTGACTTTCTCAATTCGTTTTTCTTCCGGAATGGCGATGGTGTCCATGACCACAAATTCGCTGATGGGACTTTCGGAGAGCAGCTTGATGGCGGGGCCCGACAGCACGCCGTGGGTGGCGGCCGCGCAGACTTCGGCGGCGCCGCCCTTTTCAATTAAGGCGGTCGCGGCCTGGCACATGGTGCCGGCGGTGTCGACCATGTCGTCCAGAATGATGCAGCGCTTGCCCTTGACGTCGCCGATGATGTTCATGACCTCCGAGACGTTGGGCTTGGGGCGTCGCTTGTCCACGATGGCAATCGGAATTTCCCCCATTTTCTGGGAGAATTTCCGGGCCCGGGCCACTGAGCCCACGTCGGGCGAGACGATGACATAGTCCTCTTTTTTGCCCCGCTTGAGCCGGCGTCGAAAGTAGGTGGCCAGCGTGTTGGCCCCCAGCAGGTGGTCGACCGGAATGTCGAAAAAGCCCTGAATCTGCGACGCGTGGAGGTCCATGGTCAAAATGCGGTCGGCCCCCGCCGTCGTGAGCAGGTTGGCGACGAGCTTTGCCGAAATCGGGTCGCGGGCCTTGGCCTTGCGGTCCTGCCGCGCGTATCCGAAATAGGGGATGACCGCCGTGATGCGCCCCGCCGACGCGCGCTTGAAGGCGTCAATCATGATGAGCAGTTCCATGAGATGGTCGTTGACAGGCTCCGACGTCGACTGCACGATGAACAGGTCGCTGCCCCGCACCGACTCGTTGATGGAGATGCTGCACTCCCCGTCCGAAAACGAGCTGACTTCAGCCGCCCCGAGTCTTGCGCCAAGCGCCGTCGCAATCTCCTCCGCGAGAACCCGGTTCGAGTTGCCGGAGAAAATTTTGAAGGCGTGGCGCGCATGTGAAGGAACCATCTTACTCACTCCTTTCCCATTTGGGTTTCCAGTTCTCTTTTGTGGTCTGCCGCGCGCGCGCGATGGCAAGCGAAGCGTCCGGCACGTCGTCGGTGACGGTGGAGCCGGCCGCGATATATGTTTTATTCCCGACGGTCACAGGCGCAACCAAATTGACGTTGCATCCGACAAAAGCGTCATCGAGGACCGTTGTGCGGTATTTGTGCTTGCCGTCGTAATTGACGGTCACAACGCCGCAGCCGAGGTTGCACCGGGCGCCGATGTCGCTGTCGCCTATGTAGGTCAGGTGGGCGGAGCTGGTCTTCTCCCCGATGGTGGAGTTCTTGATCTCGACAAAGTTGCCGATTTTGACGCCGTCCGCGAGCTTGCAGTTTGGCCGCACATGGGAGTAGGGCCCGAGCCGCACTTTTTTCCCGAGTTCGCTCTGATAGATTTGGCTCGCGTTGACGCGGCTGCCGGCGCCGACGCTGCTGTCTACGATGAGGCAGTCGGGGCCGATTTCTGCGCCCTCCCCGATGAAGGTGCGCCCCAAAAGCCTGACCCCCTTGTGGAGAATGGCGCCCGGCTCAATGACGACGTCGGGCCCGATGGCGACTCCCGCGTCGTCGGTGACCATGACCCCCTCCGACATCCAGTGGTCGAGGGTTGCGGCGCCCGCCACTTTTTGCAGGCGCAGCAGCTGCTGCTGGGTGTTGGCCCCTAAAATCTCGTCGGGGCACTCTGAGGTGTACACGCCGGCCCGCAGCCCAGCGTTCAGCATGACCTCAATGACGTCGGTCAGATAGTATTCGCCTCTTGCGTTGTTGTTTGTGATTTGGGGCAGCGTCGCGAGCAGCGCGTCCACGTCAAACCAGTAGGCCGACGAGTTGATTTCGTGAATTCTGCGCTCGGCCTCGCCGGCGTCCTTGTCCTCCACGATTTTTAAGAGGCCGCCGTGCAGGTCGCAGATGATTCGCCCGTAGCCTGTGGGGTCGTCCACGACGGCCGAAATGACGGTGGCGGCGCACCCCTCCGAAATGTGCTGTGTATAGGCTCCCGAAATGGTTTCGGCCGAAATGAGGGGGCAATCTCCTGCCAGGACAAGGCAGGAGCCGCCGGCGTGTTCCCGCAGGAACCCCGCCGCCTGCATGACGGCGTGTCCCGTCCCAAGCCGCTCCTCCTGCGTGACACAGCAGGCTCGCTCTCCGACAAGCGCGCACACGTCGTCGGCGCACTTTCCGATGATGAGGCAGGAGTCTGCGACGCCGGCCCGCACAGCGGCGGTAAGTACCCACTCCACCATCGGCTTGCCCAGCACGGGCAGCATGACCTTGGAGCCGGCAAAGCGCATTCGCGTGCCGTCCCCGGCCGCCAGGACGACCGCACAGTCGTTTTGATGCATTTGATGCATATGATAAACTCCTTCAATCCACGCGCGAAACGCCTTTTTTGCATCGAAAACCCCTGTAGGCGTCCGCGCTCGTGATAGTCGTGAGACCAGTTATATAT
>DATMXT010000324.1:0-4286 GCA_035561375.1 Terriglobales bacterium
GACCAAAATCTCGGAGCGGCAGGGGATTTCCGCAAAATATCTCGAGGCCATCGTCGCCATGCTAAACCGTGCCGGAATGGTTGAGAGCCAGCGCGGCAAAGAGGGGGGCTATCGGCTCGTGAAGGAGCCCGAGCAGTATTCGGTCGGCGCCATTATCAAGCTGACCGAGGGCTCCATTGCGCCGGTCTCCTGCCTTGAAGGGGACAGCGCCGGCTGCGAGCGCGCGTACGCCTGTCTGACCCTGCCGCTGTGGGTGCGGCTTGAGAGCATTGTCGACGAGTACCTCGAAAGCGTCAGCCTCAAAGACCTGCTTGAGCGCAAAGTGAAATAGCTTTTGGAATTTTTTGGATAACATCCTAAACTCCTATTGACTTTATAGGCTTTAGAGTTTATAATTCATATTAACTTAATAGGTTATTAGAAGATTAAATTAAGTTAATAGGAGAATGGCCATGGACACTTCAGACAAACCGCACATTCTTACACAGGACGTCGCCTCGCAGCTGGCCAGGTACAACGAGGTTAAATATGAGTGGACGCTTGCGCACTGCGGACTCAAAAGGCAGGTTGCCGAGTTTGTCACATACCTGCGCAGCGCCATGTATCCGGGGGTATTCGGGGAAGAATCCTGCGCCCCGCCCAATACGCGAGGGGCGGTCGAAAGATACTTGAGCCTGGCAAGCGCAAGGCTTGACGGAATTTTGGAGGCCCTGCTGCCGGAGGAAGACGCCTGCGGCATCGCGGCGGAATTTTTCGGGGGGCTGCCCGAAATTCTGGAATGCCTTGCAACCGACATACGGGCGGCCTACGACGGGGACCCGGCCGCCCTGTCCGAGCGGGAGATTATGCTGACCTACCCCGGCTTTGAGACCGTCAGCATTTATCGGCCGGCCCACCTGCTCTACGAGCTGAAAGTGCCGGTGCTGCCGAGGATGATGACCGAAATCGCCCACAGCATGACCGGCATCGACATTCACCCAGGGGCGAAAATCGGCCGGCATTTCTTTATTGACCACGGCACCGGCGTCGTCATTGGGGAGACGGCCGTTTTGGGCGAACACGTCACGCTCTACCAGGGGGTCACACTCGGGGCCAAGCGGTTTGAAGTCGACGAGAACGGCAATCCGGTCAAAGGCGGCCAGCGGCACCCGCGCATCGGCAATCACGTCGTCATTTATGCCGGCGCGACCGTCCTCGGCGGCGGGACTTACATCGGGGACAACTGCGTTATCGGCTCGGGCGTGTGGCTGACCCACTCCACAAAGCCCGGCGAAAAAATTTACTACGGCAGCGGAGTGTGACCAAAAATGACTGTATATGCGGACAACGCCGCCACCACCTGTATGAGCCGCACGGCAATTGACGCCATGCTGCCGTATATGGATGCGCTGTACGGCAATCCGTCAAGTCTATATTCTCTCGGGCGGGCGGCGGCCGAGGGGCTCCAGAAGGCCAGGGAGACGGTGGCGGCCTGTCTCGGCTGCGCGGCCCGGGAGCTTATTTTCACGTCGGGTGGAAGCGAGGCAGACAATCAGGCCCTCATCTCGGCGGCGGCCGAAGGCGGGCGGGCCGGAAAAAAACACATCGTCTCAACGGCCTTTGAACACCACGCGGTGCTGCACAGCTTAAAAAAGCTCACGCGGCAGGGGTTTGCGGTCACGCTGCTGACCCCGCCGGAGGACGGCGTCGTCACCGCGTCGCAGGTGGCACAGGCCATTCGGGGCGACACCTGCCTTGTCAGCGTCATGTACGCCAACAATGAGATTGGCACAATACAGCCGGTCGCGGAAATCGGCGCCCTCTGCCGGGAGCGGGGCGTCCTTTTCCACACCGACGCCGTGCAGGCGGCGGGGCACCTGCACATTGACGTGGCGGCGCAGAACATCGACATGCTGTCGCTCTCGGCCCACAAGTTTCACGGGCCCAAGGGCGTCGGCGCCCTCTACGCCCGCAAGGGCATCCGGCTCGCCGGGCTCATTGAGGGCGGCGCGCAGGAGCGGGGGGTCCGCGCCGGGACCGAGAACGTGGCGGGCATTATCGGAATGGCGGCGGCGCTGGACGAAGCCTGCCGGCACATCGATGAAAACGCCGCCGCAACCTCGGCGCTGCGGGACAGACTCATTGATGGGCTCATGAAAATACCGCATGCCGTTTTAAACGGGGACCGCACCCGCCGACTGCCCGGCAATGTGAACTTCTGCTTTGAGGGCGTCGAGGGGGAGGCGCTGCTGCTGGCGCTTGACCAAAAGGGAATTTGCGCCTCGTCGGGCTCGGCCTGTTCGTCCGGCTCGCTTGACCCGAGCCACGTGCTCCTCTCCATCGGCCGGCCGCATGAGCTTGCGGTCGGCGCGCTGCGGCTGTCGCTCTGCGAGACAAACAGAGTCGAGGAAATCGACTATATGCTGGGCGTCATCCCCGAGACAGTGGCGGAGCTGCGCGGCATATCGCCGGCCTGGCACGACCGCTTGGCGGGCAAGAGACCCTTCAACCTATGACATCAAACGGGGGAAACGACATCAAGCGGATGAATAATCAAAAAGTACTCATAGCCATGAGCGGCGGCGTGGATTCAAGCGTCGCCGCCCTGCTGCTCAGCGAGCAGGGGTTTGACTGCATTGGCGCGACCATGCGGCTTTACGATAGCGTTGACGCCGGCATTTCGCGGGAGAAGACCTGCTGCTCCCTGGAGGACGTCGAGGACGCCCGCAGTGTGGCCTTGCGGCTTGGAATGCCGTATTACGTCTTCAATTTCACCGATGATTTCCGCACGCAGGTCATCGACCGCTTTGTGGCCGCATATGAAGACGCCGCAACCCCAAACCCCTGCATTGACTGCAACCGGTATATGAAGTTTGACAAGTTCTTTGGGCGGGCCCGGTTGCTCGGCTGCGACAGCATTGCGACCGGCCACTACGCGCGCGTTTCATTAGAAAGCGGCCGTTACCTGATAAAAAAAGCGGCCGACGCCGCCAAGGACCAGAGCTATGTCCTGTACTTTCTCACTCAGGAGCAGCTCCGGGACATCCGGTTTCCGCTCGGCGTTTATACAAAGCCCCAAATCCGGGAAATTGCGGCGGCGCACGGACTTGTCAACGCCCGCAAACGCGAAAGCCAGGACATCTGCTTTGTGCCGGACGGCGACTACGCGAGAGTCATTGAAAGCTACTGCGGCAAATCCTGCCCCGGGGGCAATTTTGTCGATAAGGCCGGCAACATTCTCGGCCGTCACGAGGGAATCATCCGGTACACCATCGGACAGCGTAAGGGAATCGGCATTTCCGGCACCGAGGCCCTGTATGTCTGCGACAAGTGCGCAAGGGACAACACGGTCACGCTCGGGGGAGCGGGGGAGCTTTTTTCAAGTGCGCTCAGTGCCGCCGACTTCAACTGGGTGGCCTGCGACCCCCCGACCGCAAATATCCGGGCTGCGGCAAAAGTGCGCTATCGGCAGACAGAACTGCCGGTCACCGTCATTCCCACCGGCCCCGACACCGTTCAAATTGTTTTCGATGCGCCGCAGCGGGCCGTTGCCCGCGGCCAGGCCGTGGTGCTCTACGACGGGGACATATTGCTCGGCGGTGGAACCATTTGTTGAAAATGGTGAATTCCCGTGGTAGAATAGGGTATTAGTCTGGGGGTGCTGTAGGATGATGGTATCGACAAGGGGCAGATACGCGCTGCGGGTCATGGTCGACCTCGCGGAAAATGACACCGGAGCCCACATTCCGCTGAGGGACATTGCCGACCGGCAGGAGATCTCCCGCAAATACCTTGAGAACATCATGGCCGTGCTGTCCAAGGCCGGCTTTGTCGACGCGGTGCAGGGCAAGGGCGGCGGCTACAAACTGAGCCGCGCCCCGGACACGTATACGGTGGGAAGCGTGCTCAAACTGACCGAAGGCTCTCTGGCGCCTGTGGCCTGCCTCGGCAAAGCCAAGGTCAAATGCCACAGAGCCCCCGACTGCCGCACGCTTCCGCTCTGGAGAGAGCTTGACCGCGTCATTGACAGCTACCTCGAGGGCATCACGGTGGCCGACCTCGTCAAAAGCCCGCAGCCAAAGGCTTTGCCGGATAGGCCGCTCCACAGCATCTGCGCTGTGCCGTAAGACAAAAGTAACGCACTTAGCGGGACTTCCCGCTAAGTGCGTTACTTTGCACATTTGAGAAAGGACGTAAAAAGGGGGGCGGACAAGCTGTCCGCCCCCCTCAGGCTGTCGATAAAGTCATTTATCGACAGCCTGATTTTCCCGGCCCTTCGATTAGCCGGGGAAATGTGTGTGAAATCC
>DATMXT010000325.1:0-4695 GCA_035561375.1 Terriglobales bacterium
CCTCCATTTTCTACAAAATTTTTATTTTGTAGAAAATTCTATCCTGATGATACCACATCCCCCTTTGGCATGTCAACGGTATTTTTCAGATTTCTCCGGTAAGACTAAGTCCATGATTAACTGTGCCGCGAACTGCAAATATCAGGTGGACGGCTACTGTGCGCTGCACAAGGCGGTCCCTATCCAAGTTGTCTCAAACGGCGGATGTCCATATTATGAAAGTCAGGATGCCTGAGATGGCATCCTGATTTCTTCATTAGCAGGTTCTCGGTTGTGACACCGAGGCGTACCGCCCGCATTTTGATTTGCCGGCGGGGTTTCTCACCCGACACATAGCTCTTTTCAGCGCGTTCAGCCGGTTTACCTGCTCTTTTTTGCGTTCTTTTCCGCGCTTTTGCTCGGCTTACTCGGCTTACTTGCTCCTTTCGGGTTTCTCAGACGGGCCGATTGCGAGCTCAATGGCCTCTCCGATGTTCTTCACCGCGTAAATTGTGGCGCCCTCGATCTCCCGCTTGGGCCTGTTTGCGAACGGGATGATGAACTTCGAGTAGCCGAGGCGCATGGCCTCACTGACGCGGGCCGCGACGTTTCGCACCGAGCGCAGCTCCCCCACCAGTCCGACTTCTCCGAACGCGATGAGGTTTTCGGCCACCGGCTTATCGAAATAGCTTGACGCGCAGGCGAGGACAGCCGCAAGGTCGCTTGACGGCTCAGTCAGTTTCAGGCCGCCGATGACGTTGCAGTAGGCGTCGCAGGTGGACAACTTCAGGCCTGTCCGCTTTTCGAGGACGGCGAGCAGCATGGTCAGCCGGTTGTAATCGATGCCGCTCCCCATTCTGCGGGCGGTCCCGAGGTAGGTCTGGTTGATGAGGCCCTGCACTTCGGCGAGAATCGGCCTCGTGCCCTCGTAGACGCAGACCATGCAGGTGCCGGCGACGTTTTCCGGCCGTCCGGCGAGCAGCGCCGCGGAGGGATTGGGCACCTCGACAAGGCCCTCCTCGCCCATTTCGAAAATGCCGATTTCGTTTGTCGAGCCAAAGCGGTTTTTCACAGCCCGGATGATGCGGTAGGTCAGGTTTTTGTCCCCTTCAAAGTACAAAACGGTGTCGACGATATGCTCGAGCATCTTGGGGCCCGCGATGGTGCCCTCTTTGTTCATGTGCCCGATGAAGACGATGGAGATTTCGCGGGCTTTGGCCGTCGCAATGAGGGACGCGGCGCAGTCTCTGATTTGGGAGGGGTTGCCGGGCAGCGAACTGAGTTCGCTGTTGTACATGGTCTGAATGGAGTCGATGAAGACGATGTCCGGCTTGATGTTTTCAATGGCCAGGTCGACCGCCTGCAGCTCGGTGTCGGTCAGCAGCAGCAGGTTCTCGGTCGTGACGCCGAGGCGCACCGCCCGCATTTTAATCTGCCGGCGGGACTCCTCGCCCGACACATAGAGCACTTTCTGAGTTTTGCCGAGCGTCTCGCAAATCTGCAAGAGCAGCGTCGACTTCCCTATTCCCGGGTCGCCGCCCAACAGCGTCACCGAGCCCTTGACCATTCCGCCGCCAAAGACCCTGTCGAGCTCGGAGAGCCCGGTTGTGATCCGGTTTTCCTCATCGCCATAGTAGGTGTCGGAGGACAGCGGAGCCGCGTGCTGGAGCACGCCCCCTCCCCGCTTCCCCGCTTTGCCGGGGAGGGGCTCAGGGAGGCGGGTCTCCTCCACCATGGCGGAGAATTCGCCGCAGGAGGGGCATTTGCCGTACCATTTGATGCTCTCATAACCGCAGTTTCCGCAGACATATACGGTTTTCGGTTTTGCCACTGTTTTCACGTCCCCATCTCGTAAAATGAGTCGGTCTCATCTGAACTATAAAATGCGTCGATTCCGTCCGCAATGCACTCGGCAAGGGAGGCCTGGTAGGTGTCGGAGGTCAGCATCAGCGCCTCCGCGGGGTTCGATAAAAAGCCGCACTCGACGATGACGGCCGGCATTTCAAGTTTCTCGAGCAGGTATATATCCCGGTCGGCAGGCTTGGAGAGTCTTTTGTTGTCCGGTTGAAGCCCTTCGAGGATACTGCTCTGAATTTTCTCGGCCAAAACGCTTGAGCGCTCACTGTTTTTTGAGAAAAACACCTGGCTGCCGCAGTATTTCGCAACGGCAAATTTGTTCATGTGAATGCTGACAAAAATGCCGTCCGGATTCGCTTCGGCGATTTTCACCCGCGCTTTCAGGTCGGCCGGCTTGCCGGACTTGCCATCATCCTGAAGCGCGTAGTCCCCCTCGCGGGTCATGACAACCATATAGCCGCGTTTGAGCAGGATGAGCTCGAGCTTCTTTGCGACCTGGAGGTTCAGCACTTTCTCAGAGATGCCGGAGCGGGATTGGGCGCCGCCGTCAAAACCGCCGTGGCCGGCATCGAGGACGATGACTTTCTCGGGGTCCATGTAAATCTGGACCGGAATATCCCGCGTAAAATAAAAGGCTGCTCCAATTAGGGCCGCAGCGGCAATAAGGGCGGCATAGCGGTACGGCTTGAAGCGTCTTCTCATAACATCACCCGTACACTTTATTCAACCGGGCGACGCCGTATGCTACCCCAGCGGGGGCGGGAAACCCGAACTTTGCAGGGAAACAAGCGGGGTAAAAAAAGTCAGTACTCTATCCCCCGCCGGGCGGGAACACCCGAGTCAAACGGGTGCTTTTTACAGACAAATTCCGTGTAGTAGTCGGCGGCCTTCACAAGCTGCGCGGACGGGTTTCTGCCGGTCAGCACGACTTCGCAGGCGGCGGATTTTAAAAGCGCCAAAAGCCGGCTCTCGTCCACGAGGCCGAGGTTTACGGCGTCGAGGACCTCGTCGAGAAATAAAAGTCCATAGCTGTTGGCACTGACGGCCTCCTCGGCTGCCGAAAATTCCTGCTCTATCTCTTTTGCAAGGGCGGTCTTCTGGTCATCCGATAGGGTATGATAAAAGCCGTGCGGGCTCTCGGCGTTAAAGACCCCGATGCCCGCAACCTGACGGACAGCGGCGATTTCGCTGCTGTCCGAGCTCTTTAAAAACTGGATGACGAGGGCCTGTCCCCCACTGCCGGCAAACCGGAGGGCAAGCCCAAACGCCGCGGTCGTTTTGCCTTTGCCGTCTCCGGCATACAGATGAATCACGGTATCACCTACGCTCTGGGATGATATTTCGTATAGACATTGCGGAACCTGTCCTTGATGAGCTGGGAATAGATTTGCGTGGTCGCAATGTCGGTGTGGCCGAGCATCTCCTGAATGGATTTCAAATCGGCGCCGTTTTCAAGCAGGTGGGCCGCAAAGGAATGCCGCAGCGTCTGGGGGGTGATGCGGGTGCGGATGTCGGCCGTCTGCTGATATTTTTTCAGAAGCTTCCAAAAGCCCTGCCTCGTCAGCCGCTCGCCCGACATGTTGAGATAGAGCGCGTTGCCGGAGCTTGCCGTGGCGAAAATGGGCCGGGCGGTGTTCAGGTAGTCCATGACAAACCGGATTGCAAGCGGATAGAGCGGCACAATGCGCTCCTTCTCGCCGGAGCGGCAGCGAATGAAGCCGATGCTGAGGTTGACGTCCTCAATGTTGAGGTCGACAAGCTCGGAGACCCGGATGCCGGTGGCGTAAAGCACCTCGAGCATACAGCGGTCGCGCAGGCCCTTGAACTCGGAGGCGTCCGGCTGCTCGAGCAGCAGTTCCACTTCGGTTTTGGAGAGAATCTGGGGCAGCGCGCGCTTACACTTGTCCCGTTTGACCTCCAAAAACGGGTTGCCCGAGACAAGGCCGTTCGCCTGCAGAAATTTGTAAAGCGTATGGATGGAAGCCGAGACCCGGGAGACCGTGGAGGGGGCCTTCGTCAGCTTCAGGTCGTCAAAATAGGCGCTCGCAATGTCGCTTGACACGTCCGCGAAAGAGTGTACGCCATGTTCGTTTGCAAAGGCAATAAACTGCAGAATATCCCTTTTATAGGACTGCAGCGTGTTGGCGGACGAATGTTTTTTTGTTTCGAGGTAAGACATGAAATCGGACAGCTGCGAAACCATGGTCAGACTCCCAATATGACAATTTTCACTTCAAAAAAAGTTCGGCGACCGCCGAAAAAAATAAAAACAACACGGCTATCCCGGTGGATGTGATCAGTGTGCCGGAGGTTTTGGCAAAATCGCTTCTGCCCTTGATTTCGGGAAAAGCTCTGATCATGGAGACGGAGGAGGCGGCGCAGGCCGAACAGAGTAAAATGACGGCCGGCGCGGAAAAAGCGAGAAACGGAACGCCGGTCAAAATCCCCTCAATCGTGCCCAGCGATAGGAGCGACGCGGAACACGCGCCGACAATGTAGCCGAAAAAACAGGCCGACATAAAGGCCATCAAGGCGCCGAGCAGAGAGAAAGAGAAAAAGTATGCGACGACAATGGAGAGCGCGCACAGACGGGTGGCTCCAAGCTCCTGCGCCAAGGCTGCGGCGCTGAGGGCGGCGGCCGACGACATCGTATAAGAAATCGAGCCTGCGACAATGCCGACTAAATAGACGCCGATGACAAGGCTGAGCAAACTCGGGGACTTATAAAAACGCTTTTTTATTCGCCGCATTTCGTCCTCCATGAGAGAAATGAATAATTATCAAATGCGGCAAATGGTGTGTATGTATGCAGAAAATATTCATCTGCACTTTACATAACTATTATGTAATTATCACTAT
>DATMXT010000326.1:0-2858 GCA_035561375.1 Terriglobales bacterium
ATGTATAGCTTTTTATTGAATATTCGGTAAATTTAACCATTATTTAACCGCAATTTTACTGAATTCGACAAAAAATCAGCCTGAAATTGAAATTTCAGGCCGATTTTTTGGTCTTGTGTTCGGTGTTTTTTACAGTGCTCTATGCCGCGCTCCGCGGCGGGGCCGCTATAAAATGAGCAAAAACAGTGAATCAGCTTACAGAACCTTGCCGCAGTCGGCGCCGGGCGTCGTGACAATGACTTTTTCAGGCGTGATGACGAGGGCCCCCTTGGCGGTGACGGCCCCCTTGAACATCTCGGAGACGACTTTCTTAAAGGCCTCGACGACGGGTCCCTCAGTGATGTGGACGGCCGTGCCCTTGATCTGGTAGCCCTCGAGCGTCGATGCGCTGCTCACAGAGACGGCGATTTTGCCGTTTTTCCTGATGTTGGCCAGCGTCGTGTCGAGAAAGACGTCCCCAACCAGCAGCTTGCCGTCCTCGGCGACGTCCTTGAACGCGACCGGCACGGCGTTTGGCTCGTCGGAACAGGTGGCCAGATACCACATCTGCTCCTTTAACATTTGGACAACGTTTTCGCTCAGTTTCATAGCCTTTGTACCTCCGATACGTTATTAGCTCATGTGGATGAGCTTGCCTCCATTATATCGCGATGCCCGGCACATTGAAGATATCATGAAATTAAAAAGCAACTAATAAATTTCATAGCAGCTTCATTTATCCGGTGTATCGCGGTATAATACAGCGGAAAAGCATACGACGCAGCACATCACTTTGGGAGGTAAGCCACCGTGTACGAGCGAAAACTTGAAAAGGACATCCGCTGTCCTCTGGAATACGGGCTTGAAATTTTCGGCGGCAAGTGGAAATCGCGGGTCATCTGCGTCTTGAACGCAGGTGCGGTCATGCGGTACAGCGCCCTGCGCAAGGAGATGGGCAACATCACCGACGCGGTGCTGGCGGCGACCCTGAAGGAACTGCTTGAAAACGACCTCATCGCCCGAAAGTCCTACGACGAAATTCCCCCTCGCGTGGAGTATTCACTTTCGGACAAGGGAAAGTCGGTCATCCCCATTTTACAGAGCATCTGCCGGTGGGCCGGGGCCTACGACAAGGAGGACAGTGAAAACACGATGCGCCAGTGTCAGCGGTGCGACCACCGGTGACGGGCGTTTTCCACACAAATCAGTGGCAAGGGCCGCGGGGATACGCCCCCGCGGCCCTTGCAATTCACCCAATTTGCAGTATAATAGCCGCCTTGCGGCCATTATGCCTGATTTAATTGCGCGTGCGATTTTCACTTGTGCGGGTGAACGCACATGCGACCATTATACCCCTGCGCGCTTTGCACTTGCTTCGCGCTTGTGGTATAATAATAACTGCGTTGTATCCGGTCAACGGAACAGCAGCAAGGAGGAAATCATATGTCAAACCGCACAGACTCTACCCGCCGGCTCGTGGGAATGAGCATTTTCACCGCGATGGTGGTGGTTTTACAGGTCTTCGCCACCTTCGTCAAGTTCGGACCCTTTTCCATCACGCTGGCCCTGGCGCCCATCGTGGTGGGCGCGGCGCTCTACGGCCCCAGGGCCGGCGCCGGGCTTGGCGCCGCGTTTGGCGTTGTCGTCCTCATCATGTGCATCGTGGGGGCGGACCCCGGGGGCGCGATTTTGTGGAACGTGAACCCCGCCGTCACCGCCATCCTCTGCATTGTGAAGGGCGCCGCCGCCGGATGGGTCTCGGGCCTCGTGTACAGGGCCCTTTCCGGCAAAAACACCACGCTGCGCGTTGTCGCGGCGGCCATTTGCAGCCCCATTGTCAACACCGGCATTTTCTGTCTCTCCATGGTGCTCTTTTTCCGTGACACGCTGGTCCAGTGGGCCGGCGGGAGCGACCTCTTCTACTACATTTTTATTGTGCTCATCGGCGTCAACTTCCTTGTGGAGCTTCTTGTCAACACCGTCCTGGCCCCCGTCATTGCCCGCATCATCAAAATCGGACAAAAGGAGACCGCCACATGATCCTCGCCGTCGACGTCGGCAACACCACCATCGTCTTAGGCTGCATTGCGGACGGGAACATCTCGGACGTCGCGTGGCTTGAGACAAACCGCAAAAAGACCGAATATGAATACGCCGCCACCATCCGGCAGATTCTGGGCCTCTCGGGCCGGGACAGGGAGGGCTTTGAGGGGGCCATCATCTCCTCGGTCGTCCCCCAGCTCACGGCGACCTTGAAAGCCGCCCTGCGGCTTGTCACGGGCAAAGATGTCCTCATTGTCGGGGCCGGTGTCAAGACCGGACTCAACATCGGCATTGACGACCCGTCGGAGGCCGGGGCCGACCTTGTCGCGACGGCTGTGGCCGCCGTAGACGCGGGGCCCCCGCTGCCCATCATCATCGTCGACATGGGCACCGCCACGACCCTCACGGTCGTGGACAAAAACCGGCGCATGGTGGGCGGGGCCATCATTCCGGGGCTCGCCGTCTCGTCGGAGGCCTTGACCCGCAGTGTGTCGCTGCTGCCGCACATCCCCATCGAGGCGCCCAAAAAGGTCATCGGCTCCAATTCGGTCGACTGCATGAAGTCGGGCGCCGTCTTTGCCGCCGCCGCCGCCATCGACGGCATGATAGCGCGCATGGAGGAGGAGCTGGGCTCCCCCGCCTCGGTCGTCGCCACGGGCGGGCTGGCGGCGAAAGTCGTGCCCCATTGCCGGCGGAATATTCTATCGGAGCCGAACTTGCTTCTGCGGGGGCTTTGGCTCATCTGGCAGAAAAATCAAAAGACATAAGCGCATCGGCCCGCCGGGTTTCCGGCGGGCCGATTTAAATGGCGAAAAACCTGCGGGTTTTCCGCCAAG
>DATMXT010000327.1:0-18260 GCA_035561375.1 Terriglobales bacterium
GGCGGCGAAGTGCGCTTTGGCGTGCGGCTGACGGGACTTCGCGGGGAGGGCGTTTTGAAGTCGGCCGAGACCTCGGCTGGAGAAATCCCCTGCGAGGCGCTGGTGCTGGCCGTGGGCCACAGCGCCAGGGACACCGTGACCATGCTGGCGGAGCTTGGGACGGCGCTTGAGAAAAAGCCCTTCTCGGTCGGCTTTCGCATTGAGCACACACAGACCGAAATAGACGACATGTTTTACGGGCGGGGGGCCGACCCTTCGCTTCCGCCCGCCGAGTACCAGCTCTCCCACCGCGCGGGGGAGCGCGGCTGCTACACTTTTTGCATGTGCCCCGGGGGCGTCGTCGTCCCCGCTGCGTCCGAGGCGGGCGGCATTGTCACAAACGGCATGAGCTACAGCGGCCGGGACGGCCCTATGGCGAACGCCGCCGTCGTGGCCTCGGTGCTGCCGGAGGACATTTTGGGCGGACCCCTTGAGGCGATTGCCTATCAAAGGGCCATTGAGCGGGCGGCCTTTGCCGAGGGCTACACGGCGCCGATGGAGCGGGCCGACAAATTTGCCGGCATTCGCACGGCAAAACCGTCCGCGGCGCGCCCCACTTATGCGCGGGGCGTGCGGGAGCGCCCCCTTGCGGGTCTGCTGCCGCCGGGGCCCGAGGCGCTGCTCAAAGCGGGACTTGCCCGGTTTGAGGGGCTCTACCCCGGATTTGCGGGCGGAATTCTGACCGGCGTTGAAACCCGCACGAGCGCCCCTTGGCGCATGCCGCGCGAGGACTCCCAGTTGACGGGTTTTGGCGGCGTCTACCCGGCCGGCGAGGGGGCAGGATACGCCGGGGGCATCGTGTCGGCCGCCGTCGACGGGCTGCGGGCGGCCGAGGCCGTTCTGGCCCGGTACGGGGCGCTGCGCGAGGGGCCGTGACACGCGGGCGGCGCGCGGAATAAAATATAGAATTCACCGGGCAGGCGGGGACTTTGACATAAGGAGGTGCTTCACCTTCATGGATACGAAAAACGCAATTGCTTTTGCCGGCGGCGGCATACGCGGATTCTCACACATCGGGATCATTGACGTCATGGAGCAGACGGGGCTTTCGGCCGACATGGCCGGCGGCACCAGCATGGGCTCGGTCGTGGCCTCCATGTACGCGGCCGGCATGAAGGCGACCGACATGCTGGCCTTCTGCATGGACGTCGAGCGGGCTTTCAAAGGCAAGCGGTCGCTCAAAAACCCTGTGAGCAATCTCTTTGTGCCGCCCCCCTCCGAGAGAAAGGGGCGGCTGGCCGGCCGGGACGGGCTGCGGGACTCCATCTTCGTGCAGGAGATCATCGCGGGCGCGTTTGACAAGCTCGGCATGAAATATTTCAAAGACCTTGAAATGCCGCTCCTCATTCCGGCGGTGGACATCAACACGAGCAGGCTCATTTTCTTCTGCTCCGACAGTTCGGGCTTTCCGCCTTCGGAGCACTACTCCTGCATCACCGACGCGCCGATTGCCGTCGCGGTGCGGGCCTCCTGCGCCTTCCCGCTGCTTTTTACTTCAGTCGTCTATGCGGGCAGCCGGCTCGTGGACGGCGGCCTGCGCATGAACATCCCCATCTGGCCGCTGCGGCTCATGGGGGCCGACAAGGTGCTGGCCTGCTCCTTGCAGAACTTCCGGATGAGCGGCACCCCCCGCTCGCTCTACGAAACCGCCATCCGGGCCATGGACCTCATGTCGTCGCAGCTGACGACGGTGCTGGCCGAGTCGGCAGACAAAGTGCTGACCGTCAACGCCGACGACGTACAGACATTTGACACCGGCGTCGGAAACACGCTCTATCTGCGCGGGGTCGCCATTGCGGCCGAGAACCGAAAAACGCTGGAGGACTTCTTTCGAAAGGAAACCACACATGAGAATTGAAGGAATTGTACTTGAAAACAAGGGGGCCACAAGCCTTGTGGCCATTTTCCGAAGCGCGGCCTGCGGCGAGAACTGCGGCCACAACTGCGCCGCCTGCGGCGGGGCCTCCCGGCTTGACGTCGAGGCCGACAACGGCGGCATCTACACGGTGGCCGGCGACCGGGTCGTGCTTGAGAGCGGCACCGGCGGCGTCATGGGGCTTGCGATGCTGGTCTACCTGCTGCCTATAGTCACCGGCATTGCCGGCTATTTCGCGCTGCTTGCCAGAGGCGAGGACGCGGGGCTGCTTGGCTCCTTAGCCGGATTTCTCATCGGGTTTGCGCCGGCCCTCTTTGTCAACCGCAAAATCACAAGGAGCGGCAAGCCCACCCATAAAATCATCTCGGTCTGCGACAAGTAGGCGCCTGCCGCTATAGACACGGCATGTGCAAAATGGTATAATAAAACAATACCTTAAATTCGTTTGGGAGGAGTGAAGGGCTTGGTCAGGCAGCGCACATGGGTCATCAAAGAGCAGTCCCCGCAGGACGTTTCGGCGCTTTGCCTGACGCTCGGCGTGTCCGAAATCATCGCAAGGCTCCTCATCAACCGGGGCCTTACGACTGCCGAACTTGCCAAGAGCTTCTTAAACAAGTCCATCGACTCGCTGCACGACCCCATGCTGCTGACCGATATGGACAAAGCCGTGGCCAGAATTGAAGGGGCCATTGAAAACAAAGAGCGCATCACCATATTCGGCGACTACGACGTGGACGGAGTGACCTCGACCGCCATTTTGCACCGGTACCTGACCGGCCGCGGCGCCTCGGTGGGCTACTACATTCCGAGCCGCACCGAGGAGGGCTACGGCGTAAGCCTTGCCGCCATTGACCACATTGTGGAGGACGGGACCCGCCTTGTCATCACGGTGGACTCCGGCATCACGGCCACCCCGGAGATCGCCCACGCCGCGGACCTTGGGCTCGACGTCGTCGTGACCGACCACCACGAGTGCCGCCCGGAGCTTCCGGCGGCCTGCGCAGTCGTCAACCCGAAGCGGCCGGACAGCGCCTATCCCTTTAAGGAGCTGGCCGGCGTCGGGGTCGTCTTCAAGCTCATCTGCGCCATGGAGGGCAGGGAAAAACTGCAAAGCTGCATCGACCGCTTCGCGGAACTCGCGGCCTTTGGCACCATTGCCGACGTCATGCCGCTGACGGGTGAAAACCGCGTCCTGGTGTCGCTTGGCATAAAACGCATTGAACACACAAGCGACGCGGGGCTTAAGGCCCTCATCGCCAACTCCGGCGTGGGCCAAAAACGGCTGACGGCCGGCACCATCGGCTATACGCTTGCGCCCCGCGTCAACGCGGCCGGTCGCCTCGGCTGCGCCGACATGGCGGTGGAGCTTTTTTTAACCGGGGACAGAAACCGCGCCGAAGGGGCGGCGAAAGACCTGTGCGACGCCAACCGCACCCGGCAGGAGGAGGAGAATAAAATCCTCCAGGAGGCGCAGGGCAAGCTTGCGGCCGACCCCGACTTTGCAAAGCGCAAAGTGATCATATTGTCCGAGCAGGGCTGGCACCACGGCATCATCGGCATTGTGGCCTCCCGGCTGACCGACATCTACCACCTGCCCTGCGTCATGATCTCCTTTGACGAGGACGGGGGCGGCAAGGGCTCCTGCCGCAGCATACCGGCCTTCAACATCTATGACGCCTTAGGGGCATGCAGTCCCTTCCTTGAAAAGTTCGGCGGCCACGCTTTGGCCGCCGGCCTCTCGCTGCGCCGGGAGAACTTTGAGGCCTTTAAAGAGGCGCTCTGGGCCATCGCCGCCGAGCGGCTGACCGAGGAGGACCTCATCTCACGGCTCTCCATCGACTGCGAAATTGCGGGGGGCGACGTCACAACCGCCACCGTCCACGACGTCTCCTATCTCGAACCCTACGGCATGGGCAATCCGGCCCCCGTCTTTTTGTGCCGGGAGCTTACGATAGCCGACATTGCGCCCATGTCGGGCGACAAGCACCTGCGGCTGACGCTGACAAACGGAGGACAGCGGCTGACCTGTTTTATGTTCGGCAGCGGGACGGCAGACATGCCCTTTGGGGTCGGGGAGCGAATTGACATCTGCTGCACGCTCGACCTCTCCACCTACCGGGGCGAGACCTCGGTGCAGGTGGTGATTAAGGACCTCAGGGAGGCCGCCTCCCAGCAAAAAGCGCTGGAAGGCGGGCTTGCCCGCTACGCCGCCCGCGGGGAGGGCGGTGACGCCGACGCCCCGGCCCCCGGCAAGTCGGACTTTGTGGCTGTGTATAAGCTGCTGCAATCGGGCTTTTCGGGCTCGGTGCGGGAGATGGCCCGCCGGCTTGCCACTGTCCCGTCGGGGGTCATGGACCCCTTCCGGGCCGCCATCTGCCTCGACGTCTTGGAGGAGATGGGCATCATCCGCCGGGCGGACGGGGCCATCACTGTCAATAAAATTGAGGGCAAAATCAACTTAAACCAGTCAAAAATTCTTCAATCGCTCAAGGCGAAAAGCTGAGAAAGAAAGGCGTCCGGATATGGAAGAACAAAATAGCGTCCCGCGGTCCGGCGCCGAGCCCGAACCCGTCGTCCCCATTACCGGGGACGCGCTGGGCAGACTGCTGGTCGCAGACCTCGAGGCATCGGGCCACCCGTATGACATGGAGCTCATCAACAAGGCGTTTTGCACCGCCCGTGAAGCCCACAAGGGGCAAATGCGCCGTTCCGGCGAGGAGTACATCTCCCATCCCGTAGAAGTCGCCCGCATTCTCGCGGGGCTCGGCATGGACACCGAGTGCGTCGTCTCGGCCCTGCTGCACGACGTGGTCGAAGACACCAAAGTGACTGAAAAAGAGGTCAAACGGGACTTCGGGCCCGACATTGCGGCCCTCGTCGCCGGCGTGACCAAGCTCGGCAAAATCCCCTACACGAGCAAGGAAGAGGAGCAGGTGGAAAATCTGCGCAAAATGTTTTTGGCCACCGCCAAGGACATCCGGGTCATCATCATCAAACTGGCCGACCGGCTGCACAACATGCGCACTTTAGCCGCAATGCCCGACTACAAGCGCCGCGAGAAGTCCCGCGAGACCATGGAGGTCTACGCGCCACTCGCCCACCGGCTTGGCATGCAGCGCATGAAAGTCGAGCTGGAGGATTTATCGCTGCGGTATCTCGACCCCATCGGCTACGCCGAAATCAGCCGCGAGTTTGAAGCGAGAGCTTCCGAGCGGGAGAGCTTTTTAGAGGGCGTCATGAAAAAGCTCGAGGAGCGCATCGGGCCGGAATTTCCCGGCTGCAAAATTGAGGGCCGGGTCAAGCACATTTACAGCGTCTACAACAAGATGTACAAACAGAACAAGACGCTGTCCGAAATTTACGACCTCTACGCGCTGCGGGTCATCGTCAACACGGTCGAGGAGTGCTACAACGTGCTCGGCGTCATCCACGACATGTGGCGCTCCATTCCGGGCAAGCTCAAGGACTACATCTCGACCCCCAAGCCCAACATGTATCAGAGCATCCACACCACCGTCATCGGCACCGAGGGCATGCCCTTTGAGGTGCAAATCCGCACCTGGGACATGCACCGCACGGCCGAGCTTGGCATCGCGGCCCACTGGAAATATAAAAGGGGCATGTCGAAAAAGGACTCGCTGGACGGAAAGCTCGAGTGGGTGCGCAAAATTCTGGAAATCCAGTCGACGGCGGCCGACCCCGAGGACTTCATGTCGACTTTCAAAATTGACTTTTTTGACGACGAGGTCTTCGTCTTCACGCCCCGCGGAGACCTCATCAACCTGCCGATTGGCGCCACCGCCATCGATTTCGCCTACGCCATTCACAGCGAGGTCGGCAACCGCACCATCGGGGCCAAGGTCAACGGCAAGATGGTCACCCTCGACTACAAGGTGCAAAACGGCGACATCGTCGAGGTCATGACCACAAAGGAGGCCGGCAAGGGGCCCAGCCGCGACTGGCTGTCCATTGCGACGACGACCGAGGCCAAAAACAAAATCAAGCAGTGGTTTAAGCGGGAAAAGCGCGACGAGAACATTCAGCGGGGCAAGGCCGAGCTCGAGCAGGGGTTAAAGCAGGCGCTCATCGCGCTGCCCGAAGACGAGCTTGAGGAGATGCTGGGCCCCATCTCAAGGCGGCTCGGCGTGACGGGGCCGGATGAGCTCTACGCCGCCATCGGCTACGGCGGCCTGACTTCACTCAGAGTTTTGTCCAAGGTCAAGGAGGAGTACGGCAAAACCCACAAGCCCTCCGACCAGAGCGTGCTGGAAAAACTGCCCGAAGCTGCGAAGCTGCCGACCGGCAAGTCGCAGTCGGGCATCTCGATTGAGGGCATGGACGACTGCCTCATCAAATTCGCCCGCTGCTGCAACCCGCTGCCGGGCGACGACGTGGTCGGGTACATCACGAAGGGCTTCGGCGTCTCGGTGCACCGGCGGGACTGCAAAAACTTCCTGTCCGGCGTTGAAAGAGGCATTGAGACCGAGCGGTGGATTCCGGTCCAGTGGACCGGCAAGGCCAAGTCGAGCTATCAGACCGAGCTCAAAATCTCCTGCACCGGCCGCACCGGCCTTTTGGCCGACCTGACGATGGCTTTGGCCAACATGAAGGTCTCGATTCACGCCATGAACGCCAGAGAGGACAGCTCGGGCGGCTTTAGCGTCATCTCGGTCGTCATCGACGTGAGCGACGTCGGCCATCTCAATCAAATCATCGCCCGGCTGCTGAAAATCAAGGGCGTGGCGGAAATCCGAAGGGGGAAGGTCAGTTGAAAGCGGTTGTTCAGCGGGTTTCAAGGGCGGTCTGCCGCATCGACGGCGAGGTGGCGGGCGAGGTCGGCCGCGGCTTTTTAGTGCTGCTCGGCGTCTGGGCCGGCGACACCGACGAGGACTGCCGGTGGGTTGCCGACAAGGTGGCGGGCCTTCGGGTCTTTGAAGACGAGGCCGGCAAGCTCAACTTGGCTCTTTCAGACGTGGGGGGCGGCGTCTTGGTCGTGCCCAACTTCACAATTGCCGGCAACTGCACAAAGGGCATGCGGCCCTCCTTCATCGCGGCCGAGCGCCCCGAGCGGGCAATTCCGCTCTTTGAGCTTTTCAAGGAGACGCTGCGAGCCCACGGGCTTCCGGTCGCAAGCGGCGTCTTTGGCGCAGACATGAAGGTTGAGCTCGTCAACGACGGGCCGGTCACCTTAATTGTCGAGCGGGGCGAAAACAAGTTCTGACGTTTTAACGGGCAAAGGAAGTTTACAGGAGGTACCCCATGAAGCTGCACCACATCGAGAGCTCCCCCATGCTGGTCAACACCTACATCCTCATGGATGAGGCTGCGGGCGAGGCCGCGGTCATCGACCCCGGCTTTCACAACCACAAGCTGTTTGAATACCTTGCAGGGAATCCCTGCAAGGTCAAATATATCATAGCGACCCACGGCCACGGCGACCACACGGCGCTGATGGGAAAGGTCAAGCAGGAGTTTGGCGGCCAAATTGTCATCCACGAGGCCGACGCCCACATGCTCGCCTCAAAGTCGCAGTTTGCCCTCATGATGGGGAGCTCGTTCGTGAGCCCCGAGCCCGACATTCTGCTGGGGGGCGGCGAAAAGCTCGCGGTCGGCAGCCTGACGCTTGAAGTCATCCACACGCCCGGGCACTCCAAAGGCGGCATCTGCCTCTTATGTCCGCCCTATCTTTTTACGGGCGACACGCTGTTCCACGACGACGTCGGCCGCACCGACTTTGACGGGGGCTCCCACGAGGAGCTGCGCCGCTCCATCGCGGTCACCTTGGGCGCCCTTGAGGGCGACTACGAAGTGCTGCCGGGACATGAGGAATTCTCCACCCTCTCCTACGAAAAGGCCAACAACCCCTTCTTCAAGCCGCTATGAAGCTGACTTTTGAAGGGCATGACGAACGGTATCTCATTGAGACGCTGTCGCTGCTCTTTTTCCCGGCCGCGGGATTTTCCGATGAAGTTGAAGACGGACTGTCCTCCTTCACGCGCGTTGCGGGCGGCATGACCTATGCCGCCGTCACGGCGGGCGGCGTCACCGAGCGCGAGGAGGAGCCGGCCGGGGAGGACGTTAAAAGGGCCTTAGCCAGGGCCTACTACCGGGCGGGCGGGCGGCTGACCGGCATCACGCCGCCTTGGGGCACCCTGACCGGCATCCGCCCCGCAAAGCGGGTGGCGGCCATGCTGGCGGGCGGCATGACGGCTGACGAGGCCGCGGCCGAGCTGTGGCGCACTTGCTACACGAGCCCAGACAAGACGAGGCTTTGCGCCGCGGTCGCCGCGGCCGAAGACGAGGCCCTGAAAAAGCTCGACCGGCGGGCTGTCAGCCTCTATGTCGGCATACCGTTTTGCCCCACAAGATGCGCCTACTGCTCCTTTGTGTCGCATTCGGTCGAAAAAGAGGGCCGGTTCATTCCGGCCTATGTGGACGCTTTAATCGAGGAAATTGACGGGACCCTCTCCCGCCTGACGGCGCCGGTGCAGTCGGTCTACTTCGGCGGCGGCACCCCGACGACGCTGTCGGCCGAGCAGCTGACGCGGGTCATGGCGGCGGTCGCCCGCCATGTGGACGTGGCAAATTTGCTTGAATACACGGTCGAGGCCGGGCGGCCCGACACCATCACCCCCGAAAAGCTCGCGGCCATCCGGGCGGGAGGGGCTGACCGAATCAGCGTCAACCCCCAGACCACCTGCGACGCGACGCTTGCGGCCATCGGCCGCGCCCACTCGGCGGAAGATTTTTTTAAGGCCTATGAGCTGGCGAAGGATTTTCCCGTCGTCAACGTCGACCTCATTGCGGGGCTGCCGGGCGAGACCCCGGAAATTTTCGAAAAGAGCCTTGCGGACGTCATCGCCCTGGCGCCCGCCAACCTGACCGTCCACTCCCTTTCGCTCAAGCGGGCGGCCCGCATGCAGTACGCCGACATGGCGAGGAGCCGTCAGCACAGCGGCGACATTTTCCGGATGCTGCAAACGGCGTCGGAGAAGACGGCGGCTGCGCACCTTCGGCCCTACTACCTCTACCGGCAGCGCAACACGCTCGGGAACCTCGAAAACGTCGGCTACGCGCTGCCCCGCACCGAGGGGCTCTACAACATCTACATCATGGGCGAATACCAGTCCATCGTCGCCATGGGGTGCGGCGGCGTCTCCAAGGTGACGGACCTTGCGGGCAGGCGCATTGAGCGGCTTTTCAACGACAAGCACGTCCACGAATATCTGCGGGGGGCCGAAAAGCGGGAACTTCACCGCAGGCGGCTATTGGCGCTGCTGGACAGCAGAATTATTTAAACTTTTGCGGGGAACCGCACGGACAGATAATTATTTATTTTCAGGAGGGATACATATGGTGACAGGCGGAAAGTTCCCGGAAGTGGCGGCGAGCGGTACCCCCTATGAGATCGGGTTTACCCACGGCAAGGAGGCGGCCGAGCTTGTAAAGCGCAACGTCGTCATGTACAAGTCCATGTTCATGGACTACTCGGCCGTGCCGTGGGACAAGGCGGTGCGCTACGCGACGACCTTTATCCCCAAAATCAAGGCGTACGACGCCGACCTCATGGAGGAGCTGCAGGGCGTGGCGGACGGGGCGGGGCTGCCGCTCGAGGACATCATGGCCCTCAACCTGCGCAGCGAGGTCGTCTTCCAGGGCGGCATGATTGACGAAGGCACGACCGACGGCTGCACGGCCCTGGCCGTCACGCCGGCGCGCGCCAAGGACGGCCATACGCTGCTGGCCCAAAACTGGGACTGGCGGGTTGTCGTGCGGGAAAACTGCATTCTGCTGCGCATTGCCCAAAAGCGCCCCAAGCCCGACATCGTCATGGTGACCGAGGCCGGCATCATCGGCAAAATCGGCTTCAACTCAGCCGGCGTCGGCGTGCTGCTCAACGCACTGGCCTCCAACCAGCGGGTGGTCGAACCCTCCATTCCGCTGCACATCGCCTTGCGCGGAATTTTAAACGCGCCCTTACTGTCGGTCGCGGTCGGCGCCGCCATCAAAGTGCCCTTAGGGGCAAACGCCCACTTCCTCATCGCCTCCGCCAACGGCGAGGCGGTCTCCATTGAGACGGGGCCGCAGACAAACGACGTCATGTACGCGGACGAGGGGTACCTCGTCCACGCCAACCACTTTGTCAGCCCGAAAATGACCGACTTCACCGACGTCGGCCACCGCAACTTCCCCGACTCCTTCCTGCGCCACGGCCGCATGAAGCAAATGCTGCGGGAGGCCGGCACTGAGGTGACGACTGAGGACATCAAGGAGATGCTGAGGGACCACACCGATTTCCCCGACGGGATTTGCCGGCACTTCGGCGCCCACCGGCTGCCCGGGCGCTCCTCCGAGACCGTGTTCTCCATCGTCATGGACCTGACGGCCCGCACGATGGAGGTCGCACCCGGCAACCCCTGCGAGACTCCCTATTACAGCGTGTAAGGAAATTCACAAAAAGTATATTGATTTGCCGCGAAGGGTATAGTACCATCAAACCCATAAGTGAAAGGCGGTTGAAGATATGGCAATTAAACCTGAGGACGTACTCGAAAGCGTGAAGAAAGCCAGCGAGGCCGCAGCCCAGAAAGCCTCCGAGCTGCTCGAGCGCTCCAAACTCGGACTTGAAATCGCTTCCAAGGAGAACGAGCTCTCCGACCTTTTCAAGGAGCTCGGACACGCCGTCTACGAGGCCAAAAAGCACAACATGCAGGGCATGACCCCCGAGGCGCTCATCGCCATCATCGACTCCAAGGTCTCGGAAATCGACGACCTTAAGGCGAGACGCGCCGAGAAGTCCGACCCTGTCTGCCCCGGCTGCGGAAAGCCCATCGAGGAGAACTTCGACTTCTGCCCCCGCTGCGGCACCAGGATCGCCAAACCCGGCTGCGGCTGCGGGTGCAAGGACGACGGGGACTGCGACTGCGACGACTGCGACGAATAGTGTACAAAATAAATCCCCGGCATGGCCGGGGGTTTATTTTGGTTAGTCTGCGAATTGCATTCGACCATAAATCATTGTAAAATAACATATTATTGTGAGAGGGGCGTGATTCATGTGACAAACCCTGCGCTCGAGAACTATGGGAGCAATTTGTTCAATGACGAAGAGATGCGCAAACGCGTGCCGCCCGCGGCCTACAAGGCCTGGCGGCAGACCATTGACGAGGGGGTTCCGCTCGACCCGGCGGCCGCCGACGACATCGCCGAGGCCATGAAGGAGTGGGCGGTCGCCCACGGCGCGACCCATTACACCCATTGGTTCCAGCCCCTGACCGGCGCCACGGCCGAAAAGCACGACTCCTTCCTCGAGTCAGACGGCGTGGACGGCATCATCATGCACCTGTCCGGCAAGAGCCTGATTCGCGGCGAGCCGGACGCCTCGAGCTTCCCCTCCGGCGGGCTGCGGGCCACATTCGAGGCCCGCGGCTACACGGCCTGGGACTGCACCTCCCCCGCCTTTGTCAAGCAGGAGGGCGGCGGCGTCACGCTGTACATTCCGACGGCCTACTGCTCCTATCACGGGGAGGCGCTCGATCTCAAAACTCCGCTGCTGCGCTCAATGGAGGCCCTCAACACCCACGCCCTGCGCATTCTGCGGCTGTTCGGCGACACCGAGTCCAAACGGGTCATCCCCAACGTCGGCGCCGAGCAGGAGTATTTCCTCATCGACAAGGAGATGTTTGACGACCGAACCGACCTCAAGCTGACCGGAAAGACACTGATGGGGGCCCACCCCATCAAGGGCCAGGAGGACGAGCGGCACTATTACGGCTCCATCACCGAGCGGGTGGCCGCCTTTATGAACGAGCTCGACCTCGAGCTCTGGAAGGTCGGCATCATCACCAAGACCAAGCACAACGAGGCGGCGCCCTGTCAGCACGAGATGGCGCCCCTTTACCGGTCGGCCAACATCGCCTGCGACCAAAACCAGATTGTCATGGACATGATGAAGCGGGTGGCCGAGCGGCAGGGGCTCTCCTGTCTTCTGGCCGAAAAGCCCTTCACCGGCATCAACGGCTCGGGCAAGCACAACAACTGGTCTCTGGGGACCGACACCGGCCACAATTTGCTTGAGCCCGGCAAGACCCCCTACGACAACGCCCAGTTCCTCATTTTCCTGTCGGCCGTCATCCGGGCCGTCGACAAACACGCGCTGCTGCTGCGCCTCGCCTGCGCCTCGGCCTCCAACGACCGGCGGCTTGGCGGCTTTGAGGCGCCGCCCGCCGTCATCTCGGTCTTCTTAGGCGACGAGCTCATGGCCATGATTGACAAGGTGCGCTCCAACCTCGAGCAGCCCGAGCGGGTGCGCACCCTCAAGTTTGGCGTCCCCGCCCTGCCCGAAGTGTACCGCGACAACACCGACCGCAACCGCACCTCCCCCTTCGCCTTCACCGGCAACAAGTTTGAATTCCGCATGGTGGGCTCCTCCCAGTCGCTGTCCGAGTCCTGCACCGTGCTCAACACCATCGTCGCCGAGTCGCTGGACGACATCGCCTCCCGGCTTGAGATGGCCGTCGACTTCGAGGCCGAGGTGCGGGACATCTTCCGGGACATTCTCTTCGGGCACGACAAAATCCTCTTCTCGGGCAACGGCTACTCGGGCGAGTGGACCCGCCTTGCCGAGGAGCGGGGGCTGCCCATCATCAAGAACACGCTCGACGCCATCCCCGCCCTCAAAAAGCGCCAGACCTACGACCTCTATGAGCGGTACGGCGTCTTCACCCGCGCCGAGCTCGACGCCAGGCGCGAGATCCTCTACGAGCAGTACGCCGAGCACGTGTCGCTGGAGGCCAGGGTTATGCTCGACATGGCCGTGCGGCAGATTGTGCCGACCATGACCGAATACGCAGGCTCCCTTGCAAAGGACGTCGCCCTCATAAAGCAGGCCGGCATTGAGGCGCCGCAGACTGAAATGCTCGCCAAAATCGGCGAAAAAATCGCCGGCGTCGTCAGGGCGGCGGGCACCCTGTCGGACGCGCTTGCCGGGGCCCACGGCTACGCCGTCAAAGAGGAGGAGGCCACATATCTGCGGGACAAAGTGCTCCCCCTCATGTACGAGCTCGGATATGCCTGCGACGCGCTTGAAGTGCTGGCGCCTCGCGGCGTCTGGCCGATGCCCACATACGACGACCTGCTCTTCTACAACTGAGGGCGGCGCCGCCCGCAAAAGCGGCAGGCATATAAGCGCACCGCCGTGAAAATGCAGGCAAAGCGGGCGTTCGCGCTAAGCCGCCGCCGCTTTGAAAAAACGGAGGTCATCTTTTGAGCACCAAACGGCAAAGTTTTATGGAGGGCGCCCTGATCCTCATTGTGGCCGGTTTTTTGGTCAAGGTCATCGGCGCGGTCTTCAAAATACCGCTCTACAACATCATCGGCGCCCAAGCCAACGCCTACTTCACGGTGGCCTACGACATCTATACCTGGATGTACATCCTGACGACTTCGGGGCTTCCGGTCGCCATTTCGCGCATGGTGTCGGAGAGCAACGCGGTCGGCCGGTACGGAAATTCCCGCCGGATTTTAAGCGTCGCCTTCTCGGCTTTCTTTGTGCTGGGCATTGCGGGGAGCGCGGTGCTCTGGTTTGGCGCCGACACCCTGGCCGCTCTGATGAACAACGAGAACGCGGCCATGGCCATTCGGATTATCGCCCCCGCCATCATGTTCGAGATTGTCATGTCCTCCTACCGCGGATACTTTCAGGGCTATCAGAACATGGTGCCGACGGCCGTCTCCCAAATCATCGTCGCCCTGGCGAAACTGGGCGGCGGCATTGCCGTTGCCAAATACATTCTCTCGCTCGGGCTGCCCGAAAAAGAGCTGCTGCCGCTCCTTGCGGCCGGCGCCATCTCGGGCGTGACGCTTGGCACGGTGCTGGGCTCCCTCTACCTCGTGGTGCGGCGGCGCATGGCGGCCCCCGCCCTGCCGGGCGGCATTGTCGCTTCGGACGCGCTCGAGTCCAGAAAGCACATTTTGCGCCGGCTTGTCGCCATCACGGTGCCGATTGCCATCGGCTCCTCCGTCATGTCGGTCACCAACCTCGTCGACACCTCGGTCGTGCTCGACCGCCTCTTGGCCGCGGGCTTCTCTCAGACCGACGCCGAAATCATGTTCGGCGCCTACTCCGGCATGGCCCGCACCCTCTTCAATTTGCCGACCGCCCTCATCATCCCGATTGGCATCGCAGTCATTCCCGCCATCGCCCAGCGGTTTTCAGTGGGCGACAGGGCGGCCTCATCCGGCATCCTGGGCTCAGCCCTGCGGCTTGCCATTTTAATGGCGCTGCCCGCAGGGCTTGGGCTCTCCTTCATGTCAAAGCCGATTTTGGACCTCTTATATCCCGCGCGGCCGGAAGACGCCGTCATGGTGGCCCCGCTCTTATCGATGCTCGGCATCGCCGTCATGTTCGTCTGCCTCGTCTCCATCACCAACGCCATTTTGCAGGCCATCGGCCGCGAGCAGGTTCCGGTCTTCACGATTTTAGTGGGCGGGTGTGTCAAAGTCGTCACCAACTTCACCTTAGTCGGCCGGCCGGACGTCAACATTTACGGCGCGCCGGTGGGCACAAACCTCTGTTACTTCATCATCATGGCCTTAAACCTGCTCTATATCCGCAAGACTTTGGGCCATCTCCCCCACGTCATGGGCTTTACGGCCAAAGCCCTTGGCGCCTCGCTTGTGGCCTGTGCGGGGGCCCGGCTGCTCTATGACTATGCCGCAGTCGGCATGGGGGGCAGGCTTGCCACCGTGCTTGGAATCGCTTTTGCCGGGGTGGTGTATGTCGGAATTGTCCTCATCACGAAGGCTATGCGCCGTGAAGACGTAATTTTATTGCCGAAAGGCGAAAAAATCGCACAGATACTTGAAAAAAGGAATTGGATGGTATAAAATGAATGACATTAAAACCCGTTTAGTTGCAAACTACGGCGGCAAATATAATTTTGACGATTTCGTCGAACTTGTCCGCGTGCTGAGGTCACCCGGCGGGTGTCCGTGGGACAGAGAACAGACCCACGCCTCCATTCGCAAGAACTTCATTGAGGAGACCTATGAGGTCTGCGAGGCCATTGATACCTGCAACACCGAGCTGCTCTGCGAGGAGCTGGGGGACGTGCTGCTGCAGGTGGGACTTCACACCGAGATGGAGCGCGAGGCCGGGAGGTTTGGCTATGAGGACGTCATCACCGGGCTTTGCCGCAAACTCATTTTACGCCATCCGCACGTCTTTGGCGAAGTCAAGGCCGACACCTCGGAGGAGGTGCTCACCAACTGGGATGCCATAAAAATGAACACCAAGGGGTATACGACCCAGACCCAGTCCCTGCGCAGCGTGCCGGCCGTCTTTCCGGCCCTGATGCGGGCCCAGAAGCTCCAGAAGAAGGCCGCGAAAGTCGGGTTTGACTGGCCGGACGCCGAGGGCGCCCTCCAAAAGCTCGAGGAGGAGATCGCCGAACTGCGTGAAGCGGTCGCGGCGGGACAGGCGCCTGACATAAAAGCCGAACTTGGGGACATGCTGTTCTCAGCGGTCAATGTCGTGCGCAAACTGAAATGCGACGCCGAAGAGCTGCTAACTTCAGCCTCGGAAAAATTCGTAGACCGTTTTGAGCAAATGGAGCAGGCCGCCATATCGGGCGGACATGCGCTGACAGAGCTCGGCTTAACTGAAATGGACAGGCTGTGGGATGATGCCAAACACCGTGAGGGAGGAGCTTCCACGGCGGTTTCAGAATAATAATAAGTGAGGTAAGCAGTATGAACAAATCTGAGATGATCGCAGCCATCGCCGAAAAGACCGGTATGTCAAAGAAAGACGCCGAGAAGGCCCTTGTTGCCTTCATTGGCGAAATCACTGCAGCGCTCAAGGCCGGCGACAAGGTCCAGCTGGTCGGATTTGGCTCCTTTGAGGTCAAAGAGCGCGCCGCCCGCAAGGGCCGCAACCCCCAGACCAAGGAAGAAATCCAGATTCCCGCCTCCAAGGCCCCTGTGTTCAAGGCCGGAAAAGCCTTTAAGGACGCCATCGAGAAGTAAGCTCGGAAAGTAAGATTGTCATCATGTGAGTTTTTCATCATGTTTGTCGCCTCCAGGCCAAAAGCCTGGAGGCGGCTTTTACTGTCGAAAAACTTATGGGTTTTCCGCCAAGAGCGCGGTGCTTTAAGGCGGCTTTTTTGTGCGCCCGCGTTGCTTTTTTTGCGGGGAGCGTATATAATTTTCCAAAAGAGTTTTCGTTTTTAGAGGTGAGAGATTGAACTATTCGGCGGCGCTCTCGGCGGAGTTTTCACTGAAGCCGGAGCATGCGGACAACATCATAAAGCTCATCGGGGAGGGCAACACGCTGCCCTTTATCGCCCGGTACCGCAAGGAGCTGACCGGCGCCATTGACGATCAGCTTTTGCGCAAAGTCGCGGACCGGTTAGCGTATTTGCAGGGGCTTGACAAGCGCCGCCTTGAGGTGCTGTCGGCCATTGACGCGGAGGGCAAACTGACGCAGGAGCTTGCAGCCAAAATAGAGGCGGCCGGGACCCTGACGGCGCTTGAAGACCTCTACCTGCCCTTTAAAAAACGGCGCACGACCAGAGGCGGCGTCGCCCGCGAGCGGGGCCTTGAGCCGCTGGCGGCGGCCCTCTTTGCGGCGAAAAGCGGCGAGACGGCCGAGGCGCTGGCGGCCCCCTATATCAACCCCGAAAAAGAGCTGCCGGACGCCGCCGCCGCCATCGCCGGGGCCTTAGACATCATTGCGGAGGACCTCTCGGTCGACGCCGCCCTGCGCGAAAAGCTGCGCCGGCGCATCGGGGCGGGGGCGCTGTGCTCCGCCGCCAAAAAAGAGGCCGACAGCGTCTACCGCCTCTACTACGACTTTAAAGAGCCGGCGGCAACGCTTCCGGCCCACCGCATTCTCGCCATCAACCGCGGCGAAGCCGAGGACTACCTCAAAGTGACGATTGAGGTGGACGATGCGGCCTGCCTCGGGGACATCTATAGTCATATCGGGCTTGCGAGGCTCCCGCTGCGCGACGTCATTCGGCCGGCCTGCGACGACGCGTACAGCCGCCTCATTTTCCCGTCCCTCTCAAGGGAGCTGCGCGGCGCTTTGACCGACCGTGCCGCCGAAGCCGCCATTCGCAGTTTTGCGATGAACCTAAAGCACCTGCTCATGCAGCCGCCGGTGCGCGGCGCCGTGACCCTCGGGGTCGACCCGGCATACCGCACCGGGTGCAAACTGGCCGTCGTCGACGCCGTCTCCCGCGTGCTTGCGACCGGCGTCATCTACCCGACGCCGCCCGCAAACAAGACGGAGGAGGCGGCCCGCACCGTCTCGAGGCTCATCAAAACCCACGGGGTGACGACGGTGGCCATCGGCAACGGCACCGCCTCCCGCGAGACCGAGGCCTTCATCGCCTCAGTGCTCAAAGACTTCCCCGGCGTCAAATATATGATTGTCAGCGAGGCCGGGGCCTCGGTCTATTCGGCGTCGGCTTTGGCGGCCGAAGAGTTCCCGGAGTACGACGTCTCGCTGCGCTCGGCCGTCTCCATTGCAAGGCGCATGCAGGACCCGCTTGCCGAGCTTGTGAAAATCCCGCCCGAGTCCATCGGCGTCGGCCAGTATCAGCACGACATGCCGGGGCCAAAGCTCTCCCACTCCCTTGACGGGGTCGTGGAGGACTGCGTCAACTCCGTCGGGGTCGACCTCAACACCGCCTCTTCCCCGCTTCTGACCCGCGTGGCCGGAATCGGCCCCATCCTCGCCAAAAACATCGTGGCCTACCGCGAGGAGGCCGGTCCCTTTGCCGAGCGCCGGCAGCTATTAAAAGTCAAAGGGCTCGGGAAAAAGGCCTATGAGCAGTGCGCAGGATTTTTGCGCATTCCGGGCGGCAGGCAGCTTTTAGACAACACCGCCGTCCACCCCGAGTCCTATGAGGCGGCGCTTGAGCTGTTAAAACGCTGTGGCCTGACGCCCGACGACGTCGTGGCCGGGCGCGCCGGCGAAAGGCTGAAGGCGGACGAGGCGACGGCAGAGGCGCTGGGCGTGGGGCTTCCGACCCTTGCCGACATCGCGGCCGAGCTGCGCCGCCCCGGCCGCGACCCCCGCGACGAACTGCCGCCACCGCTCTTGCGCCACGACGTGCTGACTTTGAAAGATTTGAAGCCGGGCATGGAGCTTGCCGGCACGGTGCGCAACGTCATCGACTTTGGCGCCTTCGTCGACATCGGGGTCCACGAGGACGGGCTGGTGCATGTCTCCCAGCTGGCCGACCGGTTTGTCCGCCATCCGTCGGAGGTCGTCAAGGTGGGCGACGCCGTGACGGTGCGGGTGCTCGAGGTCGACGAAAAGCGCGGGCGCATATCC
>DATMXT010000328.1:0-2821 GCA_035561375.1 Terriglobales bacterium
GGGTAACTCCTGTATAGTATTGTCGTACAAGGCAACACATGAGGAGGTTCGATGCCATGAGAAAATTCATCTGCTCCGTCTGCGGCTACGCGTACGACGAGGCCGCCGGCATTCCGGACGCGGGAATTGCCCCCGGCACAAAGTGGGAGGAGCTGCCGGAAAACTGGAGTTGTCCGCTCTGCGGCGCGTCAAAATCCGAGTTTAGGGAGCAAGGAGCCCCTGCCGCCCCGAAAACTCCGCCGCCCGTACCCGCCGTCCCCGCCGAGTTCAAAGCGCTCACGGCCCTTGAAATGAGCGCCCTATGTTCCAATCTGGCCAAAGGCTGTGAAAAGCAGTACAAGCCGGAGGAAGCGGCCCTTTTCACCGAGCTTGCGCAGCACTTCAAGGCCGCGGCGCCAAAGGAAGAGGCGCCGGACACCGCCCGGCTGCTGGCGCTGATTGAAAAAGACCTTGCCGAGGCGCTGCCTGCCGCACACGCGGCGGCGGGGGCTGCCGCCGACCGCGGCGCCCTGCGGGCCCTTGTCTGGAGCGAGAAGGTGACCCGCATCCTCAAATCCCTTTTGACCCGCTTTGAGCGGGAGGGCGAGGCCATGCCGGCAAACACCGGCGTCTACGTCTGCACCATCTGCGGATTTGTTCACGTGGGCGACGCCCCGCCCGAGCTCTGCCCGGTCTGCAAAGTGCCAAACTTTAAATTCGAAAAAATCGAAGAGGGGGTGCGGTGATGGGCGAGCGTTTTGCGGTGCGCAATTTGCGCCTTTGCACAAAGGACTGCCTTTGCCTCTACGTCTGTCCGACCGGCGCCTCCGACACCGAGAACAGCGTCATCGACGTCGCGAAGTGCATCGGCTGCGGCGCCTGTGCCGACGCCTGCCCCTCAAAGGCCGTCTCCATGGTGCCCAGTGACCTCCCGCCCCAGCAGGGCCACAAAGACGCCGTCGCCGCGGCCTTGCGGGCGCTCATGAGCGGCAAGTGCGCACAGGAGGGCCTCGCCTCGTCCCTGCCCGGACGGCTGGCCGCCGCCCTCGGGAGGTCAAACCGCATCATGGCGGAGGACCTCATTCGTGAGGCGGGCTACATGCTGCCCCAGAGCAAAAATACGAAAGAATTTTTAGAGGGACTTTTGGAAAGGAAGCAGGACAACGGTTTCCCGCGCGAAGCGGTTGAAAAGTTATTACACATGCTGAAATTCAATGAAAAGACGGAGGAAAGTACGATGGAAAAATGGAAGTGCTCAGTTTGCGGCTATGTGCATGAGGGCCCTATGCCCGAGGGGTTCACCTGCCCCCGCTGCCGGCAGCCCGCAAGCGCCTTTGTAAAAGTGGAGCCCGCGCCGGAAAAGAGCGGCAACCCCTATGCCGGCACCAAGACCGAGAAGAACCTGGCCGAGGCCTTTTCGGGCGAGAGCCAGGCCCGCAACAAGTACACCTATTTTGCGCAGGTCGCAAGCCGCGAGGGCTTCGATCAGCTCTCCGAGATTTTTCTCAAGACCGCCCGCAACGAGCAGGAGCACGCCCTCATCTGGTTTGAGGAGCTCGGACACCTCGGCAACACCCCCGAGAATCTCCTGGCCGCGGCAGAGGGCGAGAACTACGAGTGGACCGACATGTACGACCGCTTTGCCAAAGATGCCGAAGCCGAGGGTTTTCCGGAGCTTGCGGAGCGCTTTCGCCGGGTCGGCGCCGTGGAGAAGTCCCACGAGGAGCGCTACCGCGCACTGCTCAAAAATGTCGAGATGCAAAAAGTCTTTGCCAAGGGCGAGGAGACCATGTGGGAGTGCCGCGTCTGCGGCCACCTTGTCATGGGCCGCAAAGCCCCCGAGGTCTGCCCCATCTGCAAGCACAGCCAATGCTACTTCGAAGTGAGAAAAGAGAATTACTGAGCCTATTGGCATGATAAAAGTCCGGCCGGGTGCATCGCACCCGGCCGGGTCTTTTTGTCATTGCATTTTTGTTTTGATGACGCCGGCAAGCCGCCGCACGGCCTCCCGCAGGACCTCCGGGGGATTGCTGCTGAAGCTCAGGCGCATGTAGCAGTCCTTTTGGGGCTGCCCCGGCGCGTAGAAGTAGACGCCGGGCAGATAGGTGACGCCGGCCGCCTTGACCTCCTCGAACATGGCCGAAGTGCTGATGTGCTCCGGCACTTTGAGCCAGGTGAAGAGGCCGCCGTCCGGGTAGGTCCAGCTCACGCCCTCCGGCATGAGCTCCTCGAGGGCCTTAAGCATCGCGTCCCGCCGCTCGCGGTGGACGTCCCGGATATATTTCAGGTGGGCCGGATAGTTTCCGCGCTTGAAGTACTCGGCGCAGAACCCCTGCGACAGCACCGCCGTGTGGGCGTTGGTCGCCGTCTTGACGTCGTACATCCGGTCAATGACGTCGCCCTCGGCGTAGACGTAGCCGAGCCGGCTTCCGGGCGAGAAGATTTTGGAGAAGCTGTTGGCGTAAATGACGTGCCCGGCCTTGTCATAGTATTTGACCGGCTTCAGCTCCTCGCCGCTGTACCGCATTTCGCTGTAGGGGTCGTCCTCGAGCACCAGCACGTCGTATTTCGCGGCAAGCTCGGCCAGCGCCTTGCGGCGCTCGGCCGACGTCGTATTGCCGGACGGGTTCTGGAAAGTCGGAATGACGTAGATGAGCTTGGGCTTGTACTTTATGATGTCGGCCTCCAGCTTGTCCAGCACAAAGCCGTCCTTGTCGCATTCGCAGGCGACAATTTCGGCCTCCATGAGCTGGAAGGTCTCGAGGGTCTGCACGAAGGTCGGGGACTCGACCAGCACGACGTCGCCCGGGTCGAGGAAGACCTGAGCCGTGAGGTAGAGCCC
>DATMXT010000329.1:0-4963 GCA_035561375.1 Terriglobales bacterium
TAGTCGCCGATGTAATCCCCTTCGACCAGGGTCGCCGTCACCCCGTCGATGGTGAAGGTGGCGTAGCTCTCCCCTTCGGGGCGCACCATCATACCGTCGAGCTTGACGGTGACGGGGTCCTCCGGAATTTCCCGCACGCCGGCATACCGCTCCAACAGCTCGGCCTCGCCGGTGCTGACGAGCAGGCTTGTCTCAATTTGCTCTTCCTTGGGCGCGCTGTGGCGGGCCCAGGCGATGCCCAGCACAACGAGGGCTAAAATCAGTATGAATAAAAATGTGCCAAAGGCGAATTTCGCCCTGGTCACCGGATGTTTCATGACCGTATAGACGCCCGAGCCGCGATGGCCGGCCGCCGGTTTGGTGTCGGTATTCATCGAACCCCCCCTTTTGTCCCTATATTTTATGTTGAAGGACGGGAACTTGTCAACCAACAGAGTGTGAACATGCGCTGTTAATTTTTAAGCAGGTGTGCTATAATACCTCTGAGCCGGCGGACAGGCCCTTCCTTTTCGCCTTGTCCCCCGGCGACTACCCTTTCGGAGGCTCTTATGGCATATGAACTGATTGACGACTCCACCCTCGCCGAATACGAGGCCTTTAACGCCGCCTGTCCCAAGGGGCACTTCTGCCAGAGCCATATTTGGGCCGGCGTCAAGTGCGAGTGGGACTGGCAGGCCATTGCCGTGCGCGGCGAAGATGGGAAAATCAAAGGCGGCATGGCCTTATTAATTCGCAAAATGCCCGGCACTTCGGTCTCCATGCTCTACGCCCCACGGGGCCCTGTCTGCGAGCCGCACGACGAGGAGACCCTCACCGAACTCATCCGGGGGGCAAGAGCGGTCGCCGCCGCTCACAAGGGCTACACCATCAAGCTCGACCCCGATATTGAGCGCAGCGACGCGGAGTTCATTACCGTCATGCGAAAACTCGGCTTTTCGCTCTCGGGCGAGGGCAAGAACTTTGAGGGCATCCAGCCCCGCTATGTCTTCCGGCTGGCGCTTGGCGGGCGCACCGAGGAGGAGCTCATGGCCTCCTTCCACGAGAAGTGGCGCTACAACATACGGCTTGCCGCCCGCAAGGGGGTCACGGTCAAAGTCGCCCCCCGCGATGAGCTGAAGGATTTCTACGACATCATGATTGAGACCGGCATGCGGGACCACTTTGTCACCCGGCCGCTCTCCTACTTCCAGCGCATGTACGACTCCATGGGCGAGCATCTGAGGCTCTACATGGCCTATTACGAGGGAAAGCCGGTCGCCGGCACCCTTGCCGTCCACTACGGCGATAAGGTCTGGTATCTCTACGGGGCCTCCTCCAACGAGCAGCGAAATCTCATGCCAAACTATTTGCTCCAGTGGGAGATGATCCGCTGGGCCGTGGCCGAAAACTGCCGCATTTACGATTTTCGCGGCGTGTCGGGCGACCTGTCGGAGGACAATCCCCTCTATGGGCTCTACCGCTTCAAAAAGGGCTTCAACGGCGACTTCACGGAGTTTTGCGGCGAGTTTGAGCTGCTGCTGAGTCCCGGCGCCGCCCGGCGAATTGAATTCATGCGCAAGGTCTACAACCGGCTTATCACCCTGCGCTACCGGCTGAAAAACCGAGGCGCCAAATGAGGCGGCTCGTCGTCGACGGGGCGGCCTTTAGGCAAAATGTCGAGGCCGTCCTGGCCGAGATGGCGGGGGTCCCCGTCATCGGGGTCTGCAAGGGAGGCGGCATGGGGGTCGGCGCCCTCCCCTATGCAAGGGCGCTGCTTGAGGCGGGCGTTGCGAGCCTCGCCGTCGCCGCCGTGGAGGAGGGGGCAGCCCTCCGGGAGGGCGGCGTCAACTGCCCTATTTTAATGCTCTCCTCCACCTCGCTGCCCTCGGAAGTCGAAGCGCTCCTAAATCTCAAAATCACCCCGACTGTCGGCAGCGCCGCGGCCGCGGCCGCCCTCGCCGGCACCGGCGCCGCCGTGCACATCAAGGTCGACACCGGCTTTGGCCGGTACGGCTTTATGCCGGGCGAGGAGGAGGCGGCGGCCCGCGCCGTCAGGAAGGCGGGGCTTGAAGCCGTCGGGATTTTCACGCATTTCTCCCGCTCTTTTACAACTACCCCCGACACGGCCCGGCAGCTTGAGGCCTTTCTGCGCTTTGCGGACAAGCTTGCCGCCCTCGGGGTCGATGCGCCTTTGCGCCACGCCGCAAACTCCTGCGGCGCCCTGCTCCACCCCGAGACGCGGCTATCGGCTGTGCGCATCGGCTCGGCCTTTGTCGGCCGGCTGCCGGCGCCCTCCCCCATCCCGCTCGCCAAAATCGGCTGGCTTGAGGCCGACGTCGCCGAGCTGCATGAACTCCCCAAAGGGCACAATGTGGGCTATACCAACGTCTGCTATACAGGGCGTCCCACCCGCACCGCGCTTGTGACGGCGGGGCTGGCCGACGGCATCGGCATCTCCCGCGGAAAAGACGCCTTTCGGGCCGTGGACAACGCCCGCTACATCTGGCACGCCGTGAAAGACGCCTTTCGCCCGCCCGTGGTGCGCTGCCTCATAAACGGGAAATCGGTCCCCACCTTGGGGCGCGTCGGGCTGACCGGCGTCGTCGCCGACGTGACCGACATCGACTGCGCGGTGGGGGACGTCGCCCGCTTTGAGGTCAATCCGCTCATGGTCGACAGCTCGGTTCCAAGGGTCTGGCGTTAGCCGCCCGCAGGCGGCCTTCGCGCAATTTCTACTTGCCATTTATATAAAATTGGTTTAGGATACTTAAGTAAGGAGGTGTTCAAAATGAAGCTGATCATGGCTATTATGAATTCCGACGACAGCTCGGCCGTCCAGGGCACTTTAATGCGCTCCGGATACAAGGTCACCACGATGCAGTCCACCGGCGTTTTTCTGATGAAGGGCAACACGACGCTGCTCATCGGAACCGAAGAGGACAAGGTCGAGGCCGCGCTCGCCATCATCAAGCAGGGCGGCCACAAGCGCACACAGGTCATCTCGTCTCTGCCCATGCACGGCACCGACGCTTTCGCCACCTTCCCGATTGAAGTGACGGTGGGCGGAGCCACGGTCTTTGTGCTTGACGTGGACCGGTTTGAAAAATACTGACTGTTGGGACATAGCGGGCGGCGAGGAGGCCCTCTCCCGACTTTCGGACATGGCCGCCTCCGACCGACCCCCGCATGCGCTGCTGATTGCCGGCCCTGCCGGTGTGGGCAAGCGCACCGCGGCCCTTGTCTTTGCCAAGGCCGTGATGTGCCCGCACCGTCAGGGCCATTTGGCCTGCGGAGTCTGCCGGGTCTGCACCTCGTTTGACGCCGGCACAAACCCGGACCTGACCGTCGTCGACTGTGAAAAGAGCATCAAGGTCGAGGCGGTGCGGGAGCTACGGGAGCTCGCCTGCGCAAATCCCGTTTCGGCCGTGCGGCGGGTCTTTGTCATCATGGACGCCGACAAAATGACCCCGCAGGCCCAAAACGCGCTGTTAAAACTGTTTGAGGAACCGCCACCCCACCTCGTCATCGTGCTGACGGCGGTCAGCGCCGACGCCCTGCTGCCCACCGTCCGCTCCCGGGCGGCTGAAGTTCGCATGGGGCCCATGTCGGCAACCGAAATCACGGCCTTTTTACGCCGGAAAAACCCCAAAGCCGACCCCGCCAAAATTGAGGCCGCGGCAAGGCTTTCGGGCGGTCTGGTCGGCAAGGCCGCGGCCCTCATGCGCAAGCGGAGCCAGCCGGAGGACCTCGGGGCCGGCGCCGCCGCAAAGCTCTTTGCGGGCGACAAATACGGGCTGCTCTCTCTGGCAAACAAAATAGCCGCCTCGAAGGAGGACTTTGCCGCCGCCTGCGACGGCATGGTGCGGGCAGGCGCCGCCGCCCTCGCTTCGGGGGATGCGCCTGCGGCGGGGGCCGGCGCCCTCGTGCACGTCACTGAGAAATATAGGCGCATAGCCGAAGGAAACGCGGCCCTGCCGCTGCTTTGCACGGCCATGCTGCTTGAGATATGGAGGGATACCTATGACAACGGTCTGCGGAGTCCGGTTTAAGCGGGTCGGAAAAGTCTATTATTTTGACCCCGGCGAGCTGAAGCTCGACGAGGGCGAGTGCGTCATCGTCGAGACCTCGCGGGGCATTGAGTTCGGAGAGGTCGCCGCCTCCAACCGGCAGGTGGAGGACGACAAGGTGGTCGCCCCGCTGCGCAAGGTCGTGCGGCGGGCCACGGTGGAGGACATCGCCCAGATGGACGACAACCGCCGAAAGGAGACCGAGGCACGCGCTGTCTGCGAGGAGAAAATCACCGCCCACAAGCTCGACATGAAGCTGGTCGACGTGGAATACACCTTTGACCGCGGCAAGCTGCTCTTCTACTTCACGGCCGACGGCCGGGTCGACTTCCGGGAGCTCGTGAAGGATTTGGCCTCGGTCTTTCGCACCCGCATTGAGCTGCGGCAGATCGGCATTCGGGACGAGGCCAAAATGCTCGGGGGGCTCGGCATCTGCGGCAAGCCCTTCTGCTGCGCCACCTTTTTAGACGAGTTTCGCCCGGTCTCCATTAAAATGGCCAAGGAGCAGGGGCTGTCGCTCAACCCGACCAAAATCTCCGGCACCTGCGGGCGGCTCATGTGCTGCCTGAAATACGAGCAGGAGGCCTATGAGGACATGCTGGGCCTCATGCCCAAGGTCGGCGCGCGGGTCGAGACCCCGCAAGGGCCCGGCGTCGTGTCCGAAGTCGTCCTGCTTCGGGGCTGCGTCAAAGTGCAGTTCCCCGGCGACGAAGCGCCGGTGCAGTTTCCCTTGAAGGACATCAAGTTCGACAAATCGGATAAAAAAGAGTCGAAATAAATATGCGCCAAGCACTGCGGCCCTGCGAACAGGGCCGCACGGACTGTCGAAAAACCTGCGGGTTTTCCGCCAAGTAATCGGTGCTCTTACCGCGCGAAGTGAATTCGCGCTCGCGGGCGGCATATGATGGCCTTATTTT
>DATMXT010000330.1:0-4008 GCA_035561375.1 Terriglobales bacterium
GGCTACGTTCGGTCAAAATGCCGGGTATACCGGCATGCAATCTAATAAATACAACAAAGACTGTATAGTTTTCCGTTCAATTCTCTCCAAGATGAAGAGAGCCGCGGCGCATATAGCCGCGGCTCTTAAAAACAGTCGTCACATGGTCCCGAAAAGCCTGTCGCCCGCGTCGCCCAGCCCCGGCACGATATAGGCGTGGTCGTTAAGTACCTCGTCGATGGCGGCGCAGTAAATCTCAACGTCGGGGTGGCTGCTTTTGACGGCCTCGATGCCGGGAATGGCCGCGATGATGTTCATCATCTTGATGTGCTTGACGCCGGCCTTCTTGAGCATGTCGATGGCGGCTACGGCCGAGCCGCCGGTGGCCAGCATCGGGTCGAGGATGATACAATCCCGCTCCGCGACGTCGGCCGGCAGCTTGCAGTAATACTCAACCGGCTTTGTGGTCACGGGGTCCCGGTAGAGGCCGATGTGGCCGACCTTGGCCGACGGGACGAGGGAGAGAATGCCGTCGACCATGCCGATGCCGGCCCGCAGGATGGGGACAACGGCCAGCTTTTTGCCCGAGATGACCTGGGTTTTGGCCATTGCGACGGGCGTTTCAATTTCGACTTCCTTGAGCGGAAGGTCGCGGGTGGCCTCGTAGCAGAGCAGCATGGCAATTTCGGCGGCGACCTCGCGGAACTCCTTGACACCGGTGTTCTTGTCCCGCAGCAGCGTCAGCTTGTGCTTGATGAGCGGATGGTCGATTTCAAATACGTTTTCCCAGGTTTTCATGTTGACACCCCTATATTGTTTATTGGTCTTTTTGGTTTTCAAGCGCCGTGATCATCTCAACTCTCGGGAGATGCCGGCCGCCGAGGAATTTTCCGCCGAGAAATGCGTCGAGAATGTCGGCGGCAAGCCCCTGGCCCACCACCCGCTCGCCGATGCACAAAACATTTGCGTCGTTGTGCTCCCGCGACATACGGGCGCTGTAAGGCTCGGAGCAGCACACGGCCCGGACGCCCTGAATTTTATTGGCGGTGATGCTCATGCCCACGCCGCTGCCGCAGCACAGAATTCCGAGCTCGCAGCTGCCGTCGGCGACGGCTCTTGCCGCCTTTTCGGCAAAGACCGGGTAGTCCACGGGGTCGGGGGAATGGCATCCCATGTCAATGAACTCAATGCGTCTGTCCGAGAGCAGACGGGTGATGGCAAGCTTGAGGTTGTAGCCCGCGTGGTCAGAGGCAACAGCAATCATTTCTACATCTCCTTGGCATTTTTTTCCCGCTCCGCCTGGGACAGCCGCAGGTAGGTTGGTCTCAGCATGTCGGGCGAAACAGCGTGTGTCATATCGGCTGAGAGGGCCGCAAAGACGGCCCGCTGAAGTCTGTACTCGGGCGGCGCAAGTACGGCCTGCGGCAGGTAAGGAAGGCAGAGCTCGGCGCCGTCGCCCGTCAGGCAGACCGGCCCCGCAAGCCCCGCGAGGTCGGCGGCCGCGACGGCGCGCTCTTCCGTGAGCCGCTGTCCGCCTTGAAAAAGCGCGTTGTAGACCTGCCCCCTGCGAGCGTCGAGCGCCGGGCAGACAATGCCGTCGAAGTCTTTAAGCGGATAGGCCAGACAGGACAGCGTGGAAACGGCCTGGCAGGGGGTATCATGTGCAAAGGCAAATCCCTTTACAGTTGCAAGCCCAATGCGGATGCCGGTAAAGGAGCCGGGTCCCGCCGTGACTGCGATGAGGTCGATTTGCCCGGCCGTTGTGCCGGTTTCGCGCAGCAGCTCAAAGAGCATGGGCGCCAATGTCTCGCTGTGGGTGTAGCCGCTGTTTTGAAACTTTTCGGCCGTCACCGCGCCGTCCCTCACGAGTGCGGCCGAGGCGCTCTTGCCCGTGGAGTCAAGTCCCAGCACTACCATGTGGCTCCTCCGTCCGCCGTGATGACGCGGTTGCCGTCCGGCTCCTCCACAATATCCACCCGCACCGTCTCCCCCATCTCCCGCGACCGCTCGCTCCACTCGACAAGGCAGATGCCGCTCCCGTCCAGGTAATCGTCAAAGCCGATGGAGCACAGGTCGTCCGCCCCTTCAAGCCGGTAGAGGTCAAAGTGGTAGAGGGGAACTTCCCCTTCATAGACGTTGACAAGCGAAAAAGTCGGGCTTGTGACCTGCGCCGCGGGGGCGAGGCGCGCCGCAATGCCCCTGACAAGGGCGGTTTTGCCGGCGCCAAGCCCTCCGTGAATGGCGACAATGTCGCCTTTTATGAGTTTACCCGCAATCACTCCGCCTGCGGCTTCGGTCTCCTCGGCGCTGTCCGTAATAAATCTGATCATACTATTAATTAGAAGATGCCGGTGATGTTGCCCTGCGCGTCGACGTCAATGCCCTCATAGGCAGGATGGGCCGAGAGCCCCGGCATGGTCATGATGTCGCCCAGCAGCGCGACCACAAATCCGGCGCCCGACGAGAGCCGCACGTCCCTGACCGCCACGGTGAATCCGGTCGGCCGCCCCAGCTTTTTGGGGTCGTCCGACAGCGAATACTGGGTCTTGGCCATGCAGACCGGCAGCCCGCCGTAGCCTAAGGCCTCATATTTGGCGAGCGTGGCCTTTGCCTTTTCAGTGAATTCGACGGCCGCGGCCCCGTAAATCCCCTTCGCAATCGCCTCTATTTTCTCCGCCAGCGGCAGCTCATCCGGATAATAGGGCTCAAACCGCGCAATTCCCGAGTCGACGACTTCGACCAGCTGCCCCGCGAGCTCCACAGCCCCTTCGCCGCCCTTGCTGAAGACCTCCACAATGCTGTAGGCCGCCCCAATCGACTCGCAAAAGCCGGCCAGAAAGCCGAGTTCCGCGTCGGTGTCGGTGGGGAACCGGTTGATGGCGACCAGCACCGGCACTTTGAAGTCGACCAAATTGGCCACGTGTTTTTCAAGATTTCCGCTGCCAAGGGCCAGCGCCATGACGTCCTCTTTGCCGAGGTCGCCTTTTTTTGCGCCGCCGTTGTATTTGAGGGCCCGCACCGTCACGACCAGCACAATGGCGTCGGGGCGCAGCCCCGCCTTGCGGCAGACGATGTCGAGGAACTTCTCGGCGCCGAGATCGGCGCCAAACCCCGCCTCGGTGACGACATAGTCGCCGAGCTTCATGGCGAGCTTTGTGGCGCGAATGGAGTTGCACCCGTGTGCGATGTTGGCAAACGGCCCGCCGTGAATGAGGCAGGGCGTGTTTTCAAGCGTCTGAATGAGGTTGGGGTTGATGGCGTCCTTGAGCAGCGCTGCCATGGCCCCCTCCACCTTGAGGTCGCGGGCGTACACGGGGCCGCCCGCCGTGTCAAACCCGACCAGAATATCGCCCAGCCGCTTTTTGAGGTCGGCAAGGTCGGCCGAAAGGCAGAGCACCGCCATGACTTCGCTTGCCGCCGTGATGGAAAAAGTCTCCCGCCTGCCGCTCCCGAGCATGACCTCGCGCAGCGCCCGGTCGTTCATATCCATGCAGCGGCCGAAACTGACGGTCTCGGGCGCGATGTTCAGTGCGTTGCCCTGAAAGATGTGGTTGTCGATTGCGGCGCACAGCAGATTGTTGGCCGCCGTCACCGCGTGGATGTCGCCGGTGAAGTGCAAATTGAGCTCCTCCATCGGCACCGCCTGCGAATAGCCGCCGCCGGCAGCCCCGCCCTTGACGCCGAACACCGGCCCCAAGGACGGCTCGCGCAGCGCAATGACGCCCTTTTTACCGAGCTTCCCGAGCGCCTGTCCGAGGCCTACCGACACCGTCGTCTTCCCCTCGCCTGCCGGCGTCGGGTTGACGGCGGTCACGAGAATCAGCTTGCCGTCTTTCACATTTGCGAGCCTTGCGAAAGCCGCGTCGCCGATTTTGGCCTTGTACTTCCCGTAGCAGTCGTACTCGTCCTCACGAAGGCCAAGCTCCCCTGCGACCTCCGTGATGGGCCGCAGCACGGCGGCGCGCGCTATCTCAACATCTGTGGGCATGTCGTCACTCCTAATATTTAATACCTTTTAATTTTTATATC
>DATMXT010000331.1:0-2899 GCA_035561375.1 Terriglobales bacterium
GGCCATCATATGCCGCCCGCAAGCGCGAATTCACTTCGCGCTGATAGGGCACCGATCACTTGGCGGAAAACTCTCAGGTTTTTCGACACTTAAAAAGGAGTCACCGCTTTTGCGGTGACTCCTTTTTTGTGACGGCGCCTCAGGACAAAATTCCGTACTTCACTTTGACGCGCTCGAGCTTTTCGAGCATGGGCTCTGCGGCAAACCACAGGAAGACCACGGTGCCGGCCGCGTGAATGGCATCCATTGGAAAACCGGTGGCGCAATAGGCCAAAAAGACGGGCAGATTTACGCTGCCCTGCCACATTAGGGCTGAGGCGAAATTCATGACGGGGCCGTAGATGAGAAGGGCCGCAAGGCCGCCGTAGGCGCACAGGGTCACTCTTGTGCGCCGCAGCAGGCGGACCCTGAAAAGTGTCCCCGCCAAAAAGCCCGTCAGGCCCATCGCGAACATCTGCCAGGGCGTCCACGGGCCCTGCGCAAACAGCATGTTGGAGACCAGCATGGTCATGGCCCCGGTGAGAAAGCCGGTCTCGCCGCCGAAAGCGACGCCGGCGATGATTGCAAGCGCCATGACCGGCTTGAACTGCGGCAGCATGAAAAAGGCCGCCCGGCCCGCCACGCCGATGGCGCCCAGTGCCGCGATGACGGCAAGCTCTCTGGCTTTCGGTTTACGCCCCTCGAAAAGCACAAAGAAGGGGAGCATGCACTCGAGCAGCACCAAAAAGGCGATAAAGGAGTATTTTCGCCCGTCAAAAAGGGCCGCGCCGAAATAGAGGGTGAGCGGAATGAAGAGGAGCACTGAGCACAGCGCGAGCGCCTTGGAGCGCGCGGGGAGTTTTTCGGGCTTTTGAGGCGTTTCGCTGGACGACGGCCCGTCAGGCGGCAAGAGGGGAGGCGGGACATCCGGGCGGGCCGGCTCCTCCTCTTTACCCCCCAAGGCCGCAATGAGGGCGCGGGGCGTGACGCACTCGGGCAGCAGCCCGCGGGACATGCGGCTTGCCGCCGTCGTGTAAAAGGCGTTGCCGGCAAAAAATTCGTCCGGCGTCCCCGACGTAACGACCTCGCCGTCAAAGAGCAGACCGCATTTGTCGGCGCAGGCGGCGCAAAACTCAATGTCGTGGCTGACAAGCAAAATTGCTTTACTCCGCTGTTTCAGTGCGCGCAGGATTTCGGCAAGCGTCTCCTTGAACTGCGCGTCAAGTCCCTTGGTGGGCTCGTCGAGCAGCAGGATGTCGGGCTCGCGCAGCAGCACTTTGCAGAGGGCCGCCCGCTGCTGCTCTCCGCCCGAGAGGTCGTAGGGGTGCCGGTCGAGCAAGCCGTCAAGTTGGCACAGTTCTGTAAAGTCATTCAACTTTCTAAGCATAAATGCTTCTTCGCCTGAGAGACCGTTCAATGCATCGAAAAGCTCTTCCCGTACCGTCTTTTTTATAAACAGCGCCTTGGGGTTTTGCGGCAGGACCCCCACGCTTCCCTCCCGCAGGATTTCGCCGCGCGTGGGTCCCTCAAGCCCCGAGAGCAGCCGGACGGCGGTGGACTTCCCGGCGCCGTTCACGCCCATGAGTGCAAAGAGCTCGCCCCGGTGCAGCGCAAGACTGAGTCCTTTCAGGACATCGGGCCCCGCCCGCTCGTACCGAAACCAGACGCGCTCGGCTGCAAGAACCGGCTTTTCCCCGGAAAAGTTCCGCTCCGGCGAATGCGCCACCCCGACCGGCTCGTGACTTTGCAGGTGCGCTTCAAGCCAACCGCGCCCCTCCCGCACCGTGACAGGGCAGGGGGCGGGGCTTTTCACGGCGGCCCAGACCCGCATGGGGGTCGGCATGGCCGGGAACATCCCGTGGCCCTGCGCGAGGAGCATTTCACCCACCTCAGAAGGCGTCCCGTCCGCAATGACCCGCCCGCGCTCCAGCACCACGGCGCGGCTTGCGAGCGGCAGGGCCTCCTCCAGCCGGTGCCCCGCCAGCATGACCGAGACCGAGAGCTCCCGGTTGATTTTGGCGACGGCCGCGAGGAAGTCGGCCGCGGCGATGGGGTCGAGCTGGGCCGTCGGCTCGTCGAGCAGCAGCACTTTCGGCTGCATGGCCATGACGCAGGCGAGGTTGAGAAGCTGCTTTTGGCCGCCCGACAGCGTCGCGACGTCCCTGTAAAACCAGTCCTCCATGCCGAAGAACGACGCCATTTCAGCCACTCTGCGGCGGATGACGGGGGTGGCGTACCCGAGGCTCTCAAGCCCGAAGGCCAGCTCGTGCCACACTTTGTCGGTGACAATCTGGTTGTCGGGGTCCTGCATGACAAAGCCGATTTTGGCGCTCTGTTCCCCAAGGGGAAGGGACTCGATAGGGCGACCCTCAAAGAGTATGGCGCCCTCCCTGCGCCCGCGGGGGGTGAGGGCGGGCTTTAAATTTTTTAAAAGCGTCGTCTTTCCGCCGCCCGACGGCCCGCAGAGTACGAGAAATTCGCCTTGCCGGACGCTCAGCGTAATCCGGTCAAGCGCGTTTTCGCGCTGATTTGGGTAGCGAAAAGTCAGGCTTTGGATGTTAAACGTCTCCACTTGCGGGCCTCCAGAAGGTTTAATATGACCGGGGTCAGACAGAGGGCCAGATAGCACAGGTAAAAGCTCGCCTCAAGGGGTCCGGCGGCCCCCCATTTCACGGTCGGGTAATACCGAAAATAGAGCCCGCCCGCAGCCCACCCCGAGGCGACGTAAAGCCCGCAAAACAAAAGCCATAGGAGCAGCCCCCGGTCCCGCGCCTCAAAGCGGTAAATGGAAAAGGCGCTGCGCCCCGGCAGCCCGTACCCGCGGCTCTTCATGCTGTCGGCCGTCTCAATCGCGTTGTCGAGGGACCAGGTGACGACGATGGACAGGACGGCGGCGGCATGCCTCAGCCTTGCCCAGAGC
>DATMXT010000332.1:0-3797 GCA_035561375.1 Terriglobales bacterium
GGCACGCCCGCCTATGCCGCCCCCCACCGCGGCCGGAAGCAGGGTTGTCGCCACGAGCCTGAGCATTGCTCCCCCTTTCGGGAAAGTGCCAAACAGGATGACGGAAAAAAGAATCATCAACGCAAAGATGACGGCGCCCGCCGCGACACCGAGCAGGGCCTCGTTTTTCTCCCCTTTTTTTGCGGCGCCAAACCCGCAGTATCCGGCCACCGCGCTGAGGATTGCAATCAGCGCGATTTTTTCAGCCATTTCGCTTCCCAGCTTTATTCCAACGGCACTGAGCACCGCCATCAGGAGCAGGAATATGAGCAGCCCCTTGGCCGCCACAATTCCGTACCCGCTTTTTTTCTCCATGCGGTTCACGTGATTCCCTCCTTATTTGGTTTGTCCCTCGAGAGATTTTATTCCCTTCCCGCTTCGCATAGAACAGCATGTTATCCCCTTGTGCGATTTATAAAGAAAAGCGCCTGCCGCTTAATTGCGGCAGGCGCTTTTGAGTGACGCGGTGAAGACGCGGTGAGTGACGCGGTGAGTGACGCGGTGAAGACGCAGCGGGTGACGCGGCGGGTGACGCGGCCGTTACTGAGCGGCTGCGTCTCTTGATTCCTTGGCCTGAATGCCCCAGCGCATGATGCGCAGGCGGGTTTTTTCGGTTCCGGTCTCGATGGTGATGGCGTCGTCTTTAATGTTGACAATGCGGCCGATAATCCCGCCGATTGTCACGACGCGGTCGCCAATCTGAAGGTCGGCCCGCATTTCCGAAACCGCCTTCTCCTTCTTTTTCTGCGGAACGATCATGAAAAAGTACATGACTGCGAGCGTGAGGATGATGACGCCAAAGCTGCCGAAGTTTCCAAGTGTGCTAGGCATTGTCGGGACTCCTTTGTCGTAATTTTTATGATTTTAATGTATCATACCCATTTGGAGCAATTTGAATATGCTTTTTGGCTACTCGCCGCTGTTAAAGCGGACGTGCCGCTCCAGACGCTCATTTCCATACGTGAAACTGTCAAGCAAAAAGCCGATTCCGCCGAACGTCGGCGTGAAATAGTTGTTCTCGGGATTGAAGAAGACCGTTTCTTTTTTGAGGCCTGCGTTAATTGAGGCAAAGCGCGCCTGCCCGGCCTCCGGCTCCCATTCATAGACGTAGCAGGTCTTGACGGCTCCTGTTTCAAGCACCGTCTCATCCATGCCGTCGCCGTCAAGGTCGGCATTTGTGGCGACGCCCGCAATTTCAAGAAGCGATACCGGTACGCCGTCTTCGCCTATTTGAATGAGTTTCGTGTCCCCGGAATACTCAAGCGCGGCCGAATAGACGTAGTATTCGCCTTCGCCGCCGATTGTGACGGGCTTGAGCGAACAGCTGTCCGAGGACTCGACGGTGCCGAGCTTAAACAGCTTGCCGCCCACTTCGCAAAACGCCGCCGTCTCCCCGCCCCTCTGCGGGGTTGTGCCGAATCGCACCGTGTCGCTGACAGGCTCCCCTTCCGCCGTAAAGCTCGTGTCGACAATCGCGGCAAGCGGCTCGCGCGTAAACGGGGCGGCCGTGAAGTCGAGCGAGATGGGCCACTTCAGAAAAGAGACGGTCAAAACCACGCCCAAAACGAGCGTAATCACGGTTGTCCGCAAGGACGATTTGCGCTCGCGCTCGGCGCTTTCCCTTTTCTGCATTTCGGCCTGCGCGGCTCGGCTGTACTTTTTTTTCTTTCTTTCGGTGGGCATAAAATCATTACCCCGTCCTTACTGCGCTCTCGCGTTTGTTACAAAGATTATTGTAGCATATAATAGTAGCGGATGCAACAATTGAAAAATTGAGAGGCTTTCCACCGTTGACGTAAATTAAGTTAACCAGTATACTATGAAGTGCATAAAAGGAGGTATTCAGACGATGAGAAGTGAGTGCACACACGATTGTTCCACCTGCACGCTGCACTGTGCCGATAGAAAAGAAGAGCCGGGGACGCTGCTTGCCCCCTGCAACAAGGCGTCCAAAATCGGGAAGGTGATCGGGGTCGTCAGCGGAAAGGGCGGCGTCGGAAAGAGCCTTGTCACGTCGCTACTCGCTGTCGCAACGGCCAAAAAGGGCTTTCGCACCGCCATTCTCGACGCCGACATCACAGGGCCCTCCATTCCGGCGGCCTTTGGCATCAAGGGCAAGGCCGAAGCGGGTGAAAACGGCCTGATTCCGGCAAAGTCACAGGGCGGGATTTCGGTCATGTCCATCAATTTGCTGCTCGACCGCACCGACGATGCGGTGATTTGGCGCGGGCCCGTCGTGGCCGGCGCCGTCAAGCAGTTCTGGTCCGACGTGGCCTGGGGCGACGTCGACTATATGTATGTCGACATGCCGCCCGGCACCGGTGACGTCGCCCTCACCGTCTTCCAGTCGCTGCCCGTCGACGGCGTCATCGTGGTCTCCACGCCGCAGGACCTTGTCGGCATGATTGTCGAGAAAGCCGTCAACATGGCCGCGATTATGAAGGTGCCGGTTCTCGCCCTCGTCGAGAACATGAGCAGCTTCCGGTGCCCCGACTGCGGCTCGGTCCACTATATTTACGGAGAGGGCCACGCGGATGAAATCGCGAAAAAGCACGGCATTCCCGCCGTCTTCCGCCTGCCCATCGAGCCGGAACTGGCGCGGCTGACCGACGCCGGGCGCATTGAAGACGCGAATACCGGGGCCCTTGCGGGGCTTGCCGACACGCTCACGACCTGACCGCGCTCCAGACCCGGACAAGCTCCTCCAGAGAGACGGCGGCATTGGCGGGGCTCGTAGAGGGAAGCGGTATGATATCGACTCCGGTGAGCGGCCGGACGTGCCTGAGATAGAGCTTCTCGGCCGTCCGGCCGTTTGCGTATATGCGGGAGACGGCGCTGCCGTCCAAAACGCGCTTGATGTCGTTTGCCGCAACGGCTTTGATACTGGCGTCGCTCGAACCCATGATCTCGCAGGAGGCCACAACGTCCCACAGGGCCACCCTGTGGCCCAGCAGAAAGGCTTTTCTCCCCTCGATGTCATCCGGGACGTCCTCGCCGAAAACGCCCTTTAAAACCCGCCAGAAGCGGTTTTGCGGGTGACCGTAATAAAAGCCGACCTCCCGCGACTTGACCGAGGGCATCGTGCCGAGAATGAGCACCCTCGAATTTTCGTCATAGACCGGCGCGAAGGTGTGCTGTTCCCTCACGAAGTTCCCCCTTTTGCGGCGGGCATTGGCCCCGCCGGATTTCTTTCAGCGTCGCCAGACCACTTTGAAGTCCTCAAAGACGATGGGCATCTCAGGGGAAAACGAGTAGCCCGCCTGCGCCCCCTCCTCGGCGAAGACGCGGGCGTGGCCCTGCCGCCAGGACTCCAGCGTGTCGTCCTCCCCTTCCCTTTTGCAGATTTCATAGGTCATCTCATTAAAAGGCATCGTGCGCACCGCCGTCGTCTCAATGACGCAGCGCGGAGCTCCGGCCCAGTCTGTCACCACCGACAGGTCGCCGGGGCGGGGCAGGCGCTGTCCGGCAGCCTCGTATAACGGGAGGCCTGAGGTTGCGGCCGTCTTCTTTCCGTCTAAAACGAGCTGAAGCAGGCTGTTTGCCAGCTCCTCCGTCATGCAGAAATGAAAGACTTCATAGGGCGCCGTGTCCGGCGGGCGGCCGGTCTCTTGTAAAAAATCCTGCCAGAATGCGCTCGTTTCACTGTCCATCGAGCTAAAAAACCTCCTGAAAAATGTCTGTTTGCATGCTTTTGTCCATTGTATCATGCCGTTTGAGGCCGGCACAAGGGAGGAGCATGACTTTGCGGCCCTCTGTGA